>CAZQKF010000063.1:0-8761 GCA_964593645.1 uncultured Desulfobulbus sp. | reverse complement strand
AATGAAACAGTATGCAATGGTAATAGATCTCAACCGCTGTGTCGGTTGCCATGCCTGCTCCATTGCCTGCCGCGCTGAGTGGCAGGTTCCGGTGCAGGAGGGGTTCAGGAGAAACTGGGTCAGAAGGCTCGGCCCGGCAGCAACCAGTCATGGTGTGAGCTACACCTTTTATCCCGGTCTCTGTAATCACTGTGATAAGCCGGCCTGTGTTGAGGTCTGCCCTGCAGATACCGTTGAAATGACATTCAAGGATAGCGAGACCGGTGAAACCAAGGTCATGGAAGTTGCTGCCACCTTTAAAGATCCTTTTAACGGTACAGTACAAATTGACAAATCCCGCTGCCTGGGCTGCGGGGCCTGTGCCGATGCCTGTCCCTACGGCGCCAGATACGTCAATCCTGATCTGGCCGATGATGACAGTGAAGGCAAAGCTGATAAGTGCACCTTTTGCATGCCCCGCGTCGGTGCGGGACTGCAGCCGGCCTGTGTCCAGACCTGTATTGCCGATGCCCGGATTTTTGGTTTTCTTGATGATCCTAAGTCGGAAGTGGCTGCATACCTGAAAAAGGGTGCACAGCGCCTTGAATCCAAAAATGTCAAGATCGGCCCTAATGTCTACTATTACGGCGATAAAAAAGATCTTGAACTGCTGGACAAACTTGAAACGCCCCAGGAAATGCCGGAAGCGAACCTGCGCCGGACCCTGCTGGCAAGTGTTGTTAAACCAGCCATGAAAAAGGTAGCTAACATCGGTCTCACCGGTGTGGCAGGTACACTCCTTGTGAAATCATTACAGGATGATGAATAAAAAGAGATAACTTCTTTTTATTCACAGCACAACATGGCCCTGCCGGTTTCTTCCGGCAGGGCTTTTTTATTTCCTGGCGCTGCACACCAATTTTTCCATTACAATTTACGATTAAGCAGTAATTAGAGTGTTCCGTTTTTGAAACTTTTGGGTTGCCATGCCTTTAAAGGTGATGTACTCTTTTTCAGCTTATGAATGAGTCACCATTCATCTGTATGTGACTGATTATTTTTATTGATTTTCAAAATCGTACCAATATTTATTTTGTCACAGTGTGCCTACAACAGTTTAATCCTTTTAAACTGTGCAGATAGCGTTGCATGAGGACAGACGCTTTGCTGGATGTCCATAATGTTAGTTGACTTTTTTTATGAAGGAGGAAAGTAGATGGCAATAAACCTGACAAGGCGGAAATTCCTACAGACCGCTTCCCTGGCTGCTGCTAGCGTCCCGCTTGCAAAAGTAGTTGCCAGGGCCGAAGACACTCCCACTGTTACAAAGGCACCCCTGATTCCACCCGGATCATTTAAAGATACCAAAACCGTTACCGGTGGTGTCTGTGAAATGTGTTTCTGGCGCTGCCAGCTGGTGGGCAAGGTCCGTGATGGTGTCCTGAAAAAACTCGAAGGAAATCCCAAGTCCATCGACAACGGCCAGGCACTCTGTGCCCGCGGTAATTCAGGTATCAAACTGGTCTATGATCCTGATCGCCTGAAATTCCCCATGAAAAACGTCGGCGAACGCGGCAAGCCTAAATGGCAGAAAATTAGCTGGAAAGAAGCATTGGATACCTGTGCTTCCAAACTCCAGGCTACGATCAAAAAACACGGGGCCAAAGGCATCGGCGTCTGGTACCACGGTGCATCTGCCCATTATCCCACCGGTTTCTTTGAATTTTTAGGTGTACCCAACCTGTACGAGCCCGCCTTTTATCAATGCCGCGGCCAGACAGCAATGGCCATGATGCAGACCCTTGGTTTTGTCCCCAATGAAGATGTTGACATGCCAAACTCCAAGGCCATGTTACTCATCGGCACCCATATTGGTGAAAACATCCACCTTTCCCATGTAAAGAATTTCCTTAAGGGACTGGAAAACGGCTCCAAGGTCGTGGTGGTTGATCCACGCTTTTCCGCCTCTGCGGCAAAGGCTCATATCTGGGTTAAGATTAAACCGGCCACAGACACCGCCTTTCTGCTCGGTATGATGAACTACATGATCAGCAAAGGCATGTATAATAAATCCTTTGTCGATAAATACTGCCTGGGTTTTGATAAGCTCGCAGAACATGTCAGTGAATGGACTCTGGAAAAAACTGCTGCTGAATGCGATATCCCGGCGGAACAGATCAAGGAAGTCGCCAAATTGCTCAGTGAAAATGCACCTAATGTATCCATCCATCCGGGCCGCCATTCAGCCTGGTACGGGGACGATTATCAGCGTGTGCGGGCCAACGCCTGTTTGACTGCACTGCTCGGCGCCATGGATGTACCGGGTGGTATTGTCCGCATCAAGCGGATGTCCACCGGCCATGTACACTGGCCTGAAGTTGAGCATGACGAGGATCCGGAAGATCTGGCACTTGCTGAAATGGCTGAAAAATATCCCTTCCGGCCCCCGGGAACGCCTCCCCATCTGATGCGTGATACCATGATCACCGGCAAGCCCTACCCAATCAAATCACTGGTGGTCTGGGGTACCAACTCCATCAAAACCATGCCGCAGCAGGAAGAGACAATCAAGGCCATAAAAAACATGGACTTTGTCATGGTAACCGATGTCTCACCTACCGACATCACCATGTATGCAGATATTCTTCTGCCTGAGGCCTGCTACCTTGAACGCTACGATCATATTGAAAAGGGAACGCAGTGGAATCAGGGAGATAAGCCCCTCCAGTTTGTTGCCGCCAGGATGCCGCTTATTGATCCGATGTTTGAGCGAAAAGATCCTGTCTGGATGATTAATGAACTGGCAACCCGTATGGGTTACGCCAAGGATATCCCGGTAAAGACCCAGGAGGAGATGGTTGATCATATGCTTGAAGAAGCGGATCTTTCCCTGGCAAAACTGCGTAAACTTGACGGCATTTATATCCAGGATGGAGAATCCCCTTACCTTAAACCCGGTGAAGAGCCTGAATTTGCGACTGAATCCGGCAAGATTGAACTCTATTCCGAAGAGCTTGAGGATGAGGATTTTGCTCCCCTACCTACCTACCAGAGATCTGATCAGCCGCCGGCCGGCTTTGCCCGCCTGATCTACGGCAGGTCTCCTGTCCATACCTTCAACCGGACAAATAATAATGCCTGGCTGGCCCATGAGATTCCTGAAAATCCGCTCTGGGTCAACGATGAATCCGCAAAAAAATTAGGGCTTAAAGACGGAGACCGGGTCTTTCTCGAAAACCAGACCGGAAAACGTTCAGCCAACTCTACCATCGTTAAAGTGACCCCGGGAATTCGCAAAGATGCCCTCTATATTGCCCATGGCTTTGGAACCTTCAACCCGGCCATGACAGTCGGTTACGGCAAAGGTATTGATGACAACTCCCTCAACACCAAGGCAAAAATTGAAGGAGAAACCGGGATTGGCGGTATGCGTATCAATTTTGTTCGCATCGTTAAAGACGGAAAGACCCTGAACATCCCGGCATAACCTTGGTGTTACGCTTTAACGTTACAATATACGGAGGATAATCCATTATGCAATATGGAATGGTAATAGATCTTGATAAATGCGTGGGCTGTCATGCCTGTGCTGTTGCCTGTAAGGCCGAGTGGGAGGTTCCCACCGAATACGGCCGCAACTGGCTTCGCCGCCTGGGACCGGCCAACACGGAGCACGGCCTCGCCTCAACCTACTATCCCGGGCTCTGCAACCACTGTGACCAGCCCGCCTGTGTTGATGCCTGTCCGGCAGACACGGTGGAGATGGAGTTCAAGGATTCCAAGACCGGCAAAACAGTAAGTATGGAGGTTGCCGCCACCTGGAAAGATCCCTTTAACGGAACTGTCCAGATTGATAAAAGCCGGTGCCTGGGCTGCGGTGCCTGTGCTGACGCCTGTCCATACGGCGCCCGCTATGTCAACCCGGATCTGGCAGATGATGAATCCGAGGGCAAGGCTGATAAATGTACATACTGCATGCCCCGGGTTGCGGCAGGACTTGCACCGGCCTGCGTTCAGACCTGCCTTGCCGAGGCCCGCATCTTCGGTGACCTGTCGGATCCTGCATCCGCAGTCTCGAAATATGTCAAAAATGGAGCAATCGGCCTGACATCTACCAACGTTCAGATTGGCCCCAATACCCGCTACATCGGCAATAAACGCGACATGTCGCTGCTGATGACTCAGGCGCCGCAGGAAATGCCTGAGGCTAATCTACGCCGGGTAATGCTTGCCGGCTTGCTGAAACCTGCCGTCAAATCTGTAACCAAGCTCGGCATGATCGGTCTTGCCGGAAGCCTGCTTGTTGCATCACAGGAGGAAAACGAAGAGTAATTTTTCCTTCGGCACCACTTACCTGAAACGTTTCTGCTGTGCATCACGGCAGGAACGTTTTTTTGTTTAACCAGCCCGCAATTCACCTTTTTCAGCAGTTCCATCCCTCAACGTACATTCTCCGGACAACTCCCTGTCCTGTTCATCCTTTCACACTATCATTTCATGTAAGATTTCCAGACATACATGACCTGGATTAAAGCCAGAGAATGGATCGAAAAAAGAGAAATAATTCAGTAAAACCTTCCCTAATTTTGAGATATAATCCTAGAGTTCAATAGATATTATTTAAAAATAATTACTGATAATTATATTACTTTTTTGGGCGCAAAATTGTTCTTAATGGTTGCATTTTGCATCGCAATTGGTTTATAGAGTACCCTGTTTACAAAATTGTACTTAGCTTGGATATTTATTTTTTCTTAGAGTATAGGCATCTAACACCTTTATTTCACAGGTAAATATTTATTTCCATCTGTCTTGTGTCCAAAATACGAGTTTGGAATCAATTCCAGAGCCCTACTCTATGTTTTTTAGTTGAAGGGGGAAGCACGCGGGTGACCGGTGCTGTAACATTTTTTCATACTTAGGAGAGTAAAATAATGCATCTAACGAGAAGAAATTTTCTCAAAACTGCGTCCATTGCAGCGGCCTCAGTTCCACTGAGTAAGGTGGTAGCCAAGGCTGAAACAACGATCGCAAAAGCGCCCTTAATTCCACAGGGAAGCTTTAAAGACACCAAGACCGTTACCGGCGGTATCTGCGAAATGTGCTTCTGGCGCTGCCAGCTTGTCGGCAAGGTTCGTGACGGGGCATTGATGAAACTGGAAGGCAATCCAAAGTCCATTGACAATGGACAGGCTATCTGTGCCCGCGGTAATGCAGGTATTAAACTGCTTTACGATCCGGATCGCTTGAAATACCCCATGAAGAATGTGGGCAAACGCGGTGCACCCAAGTGGCAGAAGATCTCCTGGGAAGAAGCCCTGGATACCTGTGCAGAAAAGCTGAAAGCCGTAGAGGAGAAATACGGCGCACAGGGCATTTCCATGTTCCCGCACGGTGCATCAGCAAAGTACCCCATGCATTATTTTGAACGCGTGATTGGTACCCCCAATGTATCTGAGGCATCTTTTTTCCAGTGCCGCGGAATCCGTGATACCGCCTACCTCAGCGGTTTCGGCACCACGCCGGGTGAGCACGTGGACATGGCTAACGCCAAGGTAATTTTCGGACTTGGCTGTCATTTTGGTGAAAATATCCATGTCTCCCATACCAAACGGTACCTGAAGGGACTGGAAAACGGGGCCAAACTGGTCATCGTTGATCCCCGCTATTCCGCCTCTGCCGGTAAATCAACCATATGGGTTCAGATCAAGCCTGGGACAGATACGGCAATGCTGCTTGCCATGATGAATTATCTGATCAAAAATGACAAGTACGACAAGAAATTTGTCGAAGAACATGGCGAAGGTTTTGACAAGTTCAAGGCTGACATCTCAACCTGGACTCTTGAAAAAGCCGCGTCAGAATGTGATATCCCTGTTGCCCAGATCAAGGAAGTAGCCGACTTGCTGGCTGCAAATGCTCCCAATGTCTCCATTCATCCAGGCCGTCACGTGTCCTGGTATGGCAATGATTTCCAGCGCGAGCGTGCCCTGTCCTGCCTGACAGGTCTGCTCGGTGCTGTTGGCGTTCCCGGCGGCTTTGTCAAGCCCAAAGGCCCCAAGGGCGTAAAGGGTAAAAGCTGGGCTCATGTCGATCATGAACATCCAGCTGTTGATATCCGTGAAGAGATGGATGTCTATCCGTTCACCCCTCCCGGCACTGCTACGGATCTGATCCGCAAGGCTGCTGTTGAAGGTAAGCCCTACCCGATCAAGGGTTGCGTGATCTGGGGTCAGAACCCGATTCAGACCATTCCGAATCAGAAGATGACCATTGACATGCTCAAGCAGATGGACTTTGTCATGTGTGTTGACGTCTCCCCGACGGACATCACCATGTACGCCGACATCCTGCTGCCTGAGGCATCCTATCTTGAGCGTTTTGACTACATTAAGAAGGGGACCCAGTGGAACTTTGCCGACAAACAGGAGCAGTTCATCTCTGCCCGTATGCCGCTTGTTGACCCGATGTTTGAGCGTAAAGACGGTATCTGGATTACCAACGAGCTGGCCAAACGAATGGGCCATGAAAAACTTATCCCGGTACAGAACCAGGAAGAAGGCGTCAACATTGCCCTGAAGGGTGCCGGCCTGTCTATTGATAAGCTGAAAGCCGAAGACGGTATTCATGTCCAGGCCGGTAAAGACCCGTACGGCATTCCAGATGACTTTGAAATGAACTTCTACAGCAGCGATATAGAGGATGCCGGCTTCCCGGGTTCTCCGACCTATATACCGGTAGAGCAGCCGCCCAGCGGCTTCATGCGCCTCTTGTACGGTCGTGCCCCGGTGCACACCTTTAACCGAACCATGAACAACGCCTGGCTCATTGCCGCCATGCCGGAAAATCCAGTCTGGGTTAACGACAAGATGGCTACCAGGCTTGGTCTCAAAGAAGGGGACAGGGTAAGTCTTGTCAACCAGGACGGTGTGAAATCCCGCAATACCACAACTGTCAAGGTTACCCCGGGTATCCGTGATGATGCAGTGTACCTGTATCATGGTTTCGGTACCATGAACCCGGCTATGACTGTTGGTCATAACAAGGGAATCGATGATCAGGGACTGATCACTAAACTGGCTGTTGATCCTGAAACCGGTGCCCACGGCATGCGCAACAACTTTGTCAAGATTGTCAAGGCATAACATTCCCGGCAATACCCGGTTAACAACGTTCTAACCACAGTTGAGTTAAGATATATTCAAGAGGAGTATACAAATGCAATACGGCATGATTATTGACATAGATAAATGTGTAGGCTGCCACGCCTGCACCATAGCCTGCAAGGCTGAGTGGGAGGTTCCGGCCCAGTTTGGTCGGAACTGGGTTCACCGTCTTGGCCCGGCCATGACCTCGGCCGGTATGGCCTACACCTTTTACCCGGGCCTCTGCAATCACTGCGACGAGCCCCCCTGTGTGGATACCTGTCCGGCAGACACAGTGGAGATGGAGTTTAAAGATACAACAACCGGTAAGACCAAGACCATGGAGGTTGCGGCAACCTGGAAGGATCCCTTTAACGGAACCGTCCAGATCGACAAAACCCGCTGCCTGGGCTGCGGAGCCTGCGTCGACGCCTGTCCGTACGGCGCCCGTTACGTCAACCCGGATCTGGCTGATGATGATTCCGAAGGCAAGGCGGATAAATGTACCTACTGTATGCCCCGTGTTGCTGAAGGGCTTGCACCGGCATGTGTTCAGACCTGTCTGGCTGGTGCCCGTATTTTCGGCGACCTGACAGATCCCAATTCAGAAGTTGCCAAATATGTAAAAAAAGGCGCTTTCGGACTCACATCCAAAGCCGTACAGATTGACCCTAACAGTCGCTACTATGGTACTAAAGAGGCTGATCTTGAGCTGCTCAAAGCTGCAGCACCTCAGGAACTGCCGGAATCCAATCTCCGCCGGAACATGTTGGCTCAGATGGTTAAACCTGCAATGAAACAGGTCAAGAACATCGGCCTGGCCGGACTTGCCGGAACGCTGCTTGTCAAGTCGCTTACAGAGGACGAGAAGGAGTAAGATTTCTTTTTGCAAACAAGTACACACAAAAATACCCTGCTGTCTCTGGAGACAGCAGGGTATTTTTGTGCCTGGTGCATGCACTACAGTACCTCATTTATCCATACTTTGTTTTGAAATTCATGTGAATTGGGGCTAAGGTTGCGAGAAGCCCAACTCCATCTTTTTTTTGGTATCACCTTATGTCTTCTGAAGCCACACAACTGCAGTACCAGGCCATCACAAACAAATGTTTCATCAATGCCCCGTTCACACAACTCCATGATGGCCCCCTCCTTGATCTGTTCATCAACAACAGGCTTCAGCCGGAAATAGGATTGGAAGGAGATTGTCTCTGGGATCTTACAGTTGATCAATTTCAGGAAACAGCAGACATTTTTCAGAAAAAATTACTGCAATGTACCCTGCATGCACCTTTTTTTGATCTCTCGCCCGGTGGATTTGACAAACGGGTTGTTGAGGTCACCCGGGAAAAACTTACTCGTGCCTTTAACCTGTTGCCCATATTTAAACCGCAATCCATTGTCTGTCATCTTGGTTTTGAAGAAAACAAACACCGAGGGAAATTCGACAGTTGGCTGGTCACAGCACTTGCAACCTGGCGCCCGCTGCTTGAAATTGCCGAGCACTGGAATACCCTGGTAATGTTTGAAAACACCTATGAAACCTGCCCGGACGTGCATAAAATACTTTTTGAACAACTGAATGCACCTCATCTTAATTTCTGCATGGACACCGGCCATTTGAGTGCCTTTGCCCA
>CAZQKF010000062.1:0-8797 GCA_964593645.1 uncultured Desulfobulbus sp. | reverse complement strand
AGCACCGCTGCCCATACGGGTAGTGGGTTCATTCCTGCCCCTTGCCGGTCGTCGGCCCATGCGGGTAGGGCACGAGCTTAAGGTGCTCTATCTCAGCTGTCTGGAACTTGACAGTACAAAGAGTAGGCAGCAGAGGGAGAAAATACTGGGGTATATGGTTGATTATCTTTTTATGGACAGCCGATGCCGTGACTATAATCTGGTGACGTTTTTTGACGGTGCCAACTGTTCCCTTGCCGGTGGCATCAAGGGCAAAGGGTATATCTCAACGGTCAAGAAGGCTGCTCTGTACCAGGTGCTGTCGCCTGCAGAAGTAGAGGAAGAGCGCTTCATCAATGTAACGCCTGGTACAATTATCGGCTTTGAGCTGGCAACCGCCTAAGGCAGCATTAACGAATCCGCTTTAAAACATTCTTCTGAAAGTCCCGATCTTTCAGTCCTACAGCAAAGGCATAGTCTTCCCAGTAGAGGATGGTCTGTTTTCCGGACTGATTGTTGGTCATGTGCATTTTGCCGGCCCGCCAGAATTTTCCCTTGTACTGTTTATAGTCACTGGAGATCAGTGTTTTAAGCAGGGTTTTTTTCCGGTCAAAAAAGATTATTTTCCAAGTTCGTGATTGATCTTTGTCTATCCAGACTTCCTCCCGGACATAGCCGGAGTCAGCATCTGTGGGAACCCTTTCGATGACGTCGCAGGCACGTCCGTTCAACTCCTCTTCACGGAGCCAGGTAAAGGTAAACTTGTCCAGTTCCGGACTGCTGAGATCCTCATAGGAAAATTCACTGCCCATAAATGAACCGGATTTACCGGTTGAGCTGATCCGTTTAATCCGCTTCAAAGCCGGCAGGTAAAGCCATTGTTCGTCGGGTTTGTCTTTATGCGTGTGGGTCAGCATGGCTGTGCCTGCAATATCCTTGGGGTTGTCAAAGATGAGCAGGCTTTTATCCCCATCATCCTTGACCTCCAGAAATTTGGCGCGCATCTTACGAACTGTTTCATCGCCATGTTTACTGATCAAAACCATGCGAAGTGCTGCTGTGGTATCACCGTATCCCTGATCCATGAGGTCGGCTTTCTCTGCTACGGCATATCCTTGTTCCGCCGGAGACTGTGCCGCCAGATGCAGCGGGATGTATACAAGACAGATGCAGCAGATAACAGCAGATATCAACTTCATAAACGACCTCAAAAGGTAAGATTTTTATTTAATTCTTTTCAGGCTTTCCCGGGTAAAATCGCTCTCCTTCAACCCTATACCGAAGCGGTAATTGCTCCAGAGAACCAGGGTTTCCCGGCCGGTCTGGTGATTGACCATCTTCATCTGCTGCATGGCCCAGAACTTGCCGTCATATAGCTTAAATTGAGAACGTGTCAGGGTTTTGATAAGCTTTTTTTTCTTATCAAAAAAATCAATTTTCAGCACCCTGAATTCTTTTTTATCCACCCAGAGAATCTGAGAGGAGTAGTTGGTAAATTTTTTTCGAACCGGCAGTCGCCTTATTGTGTAACAGTCCAGCCCATCATACACCTCATCGCCGAGATAGATAAACTCATATTTGGCCAATCCCTCAGCACGGTAGAGACGGAGATCTTCAAAGGTAAACTGGGTGCCCATGAAATAGCTGAGCTGGCTGGTGGGTGATACCCGGCGAACTCGTTGGTTTGCCGGCACATAGACCCAGTGATCATCGGGCCTGTTTTGGTGGGCATGGGAGAGTCGTGCCATGCCCTTAACATCGGGCGGATAGACAAACACTGATATACTGCGGTCACCGTCGGCCTTGTTTTCAAGGCCCCAGAGGCGAATGTGGCGGAGTTCTTCTCTACCGTTTTTTGTGGCCTGGATAAGGGTTAACTCGGCATAAAAGTCAACAAACCCACTGTCGGTTTCATAACTTTTTTGTGCAATAGCCATACCCTTAACTTCCGGATCATCAATGTCGGCAAGAGTATCTGCACAGGCAGGTATTCCCGGCAGAGCGGCGATAAGGAACAGGCTGAGTAAAAATCGAATTACCATGGGCAGAGCAGCTCGTTAAAAATAGTAGGAAAGCTTTGCCGAGACGTAATCATCATCACGGACATAATAGAGCAGGTCATTGGTCGGTACATCAAACCAGATATATAAATCCAGATTAAGTTTCAGATGATCTGTTACTCTTCTTGAGGCCTCAATACTGAAAAGAGAAGTCGGCTCGTCAAGGTCGCGAATGAGAGCAAGAGTGATTTCACTGCTGTTGATGTCGTTTAAGGCAAGCCTGACTGCCCCCATGATATCATTTTCAAAGATGGAGGTACTTTGCTCTCCGCGGTCATCATAAAGCCATTCGGAAATGATGCTGAGATCAGCCTCTGATCCAAAAACAGTGGTAAATGTGTACTCAAAGCCGGTTACTGAAGCCGTGTAATCCACAACGTTGCTTTGCCGGTTAATTATCTCGGCCTTGAGCAGCCAGCCACCTAAAATGTATTGAACATCCAGGCCCACTTGATCCATTTGATAATAATAGGGATAGATTATCGTGGGGATGGGGTCGGTGCCAGGTGCAATTTGAATAAAATCACCAACACGAAAATCCGGCTCTCGCGAGGTCCCCTTGAAATAGGAGATGCCGAACTCAAGCTCATCAATATAGTGACTGTAGCGTGCTGCAAAATCGACATGGTATTCTTCCGCACTGCTTTCATAGACTGTTCGGTCTGAGTCCAGAGGCAGGGGGAAGCGGACACGTCCGGAAGAACCGGCAAAGGTCATTTCACGAAAGTAGGGCAGGATAAACAGGTCAATCGTGCCCCAATCGTTGATGAGCGTCAGGTTAGCCATGGGCTGGCCAAGTTTTTCATCCAGATTACTCATGGCTACAAAATCGTTCTGGTTGATGACGTCAACGATATTGAGGGATTCCGTCACCCCCCAGAAGATTTTTTTAACGCCAAGACTGAACTCGTATGAGTCACCGACCTGAGTAGCAAAAAGCTCTCTGATATCAAAATGGGTACGTTCGTCATCAGAACTGTCCAACTGAGCATAGGGGGTGAATACAAAATAGTTGCCGCCAGGCCAAGTTAAGGAGTACTCAGGGGTAAGGATTGCAGATCCGTCATCCTGAATCTGGCCGGGGTAGAGACCTTCTTTAAAAAAATGGCGGTAGTTGCCTGCAACATAACCGCGCCAGGAACTCTCAGCTCCAAAAAAAATCGAATCCTCTTGTTCACTATCTATTGGATCTATGATCTGTTGGTCAGATTCAACGGCATTGGAAAGTTCACTGTTGAGTAGCACGTCAACAGTATCTATTGAGGAAGCCTGAACAAGGCAGGGGATGCTGCACAGCGTCAGCAATACAGTAAGGCTGAGGCTGAAATTGAGGGAAGGGGAGATATCTTTCACAACCTTATCGTTCCCGCTGGAAACTGCGAAGTTAAACACCTGTTAATTACATGATCACATTGCATCAGTCACTGTCGAAGTTTACAATGAGAGCTTGAATAAGATTCTAACAGATTAAGGGGCAGAACACCAAGCGTTATGAGGATGCCCATGCACGTCGGTATTTGCGTTTTAACGAGAGTTTAAAAGTGCGCAGTGCAACCGAGACACGACGTGTTGCAAAGGTATAATGCCGTAAGGGAGAACGAGCAACGCTGCCTTTAGTGATATATTCCACGGCTTCTACTTCAGGGACGGCCATGCCTTCGAGCTGTTTTGTCTGGCCCTGAAAGAGAGTAATCGGGCGAAATGTAGCGTAGGTTTTTTTAAGGTTCTGTTTCTTCAAGGTGTAGGCATAGACAAAACCATCAAAAGAAGAAAAGGTTAAGTCCGCATACAGGCGCAGCCAGAACATAATGGAACAAAAGCTGTTGTTTGCCTTTTTAGAGTCCAGCCAGAGCCCGGTTATTTCTGCTACATTGGAAAGGTCTACAGAAATTTTGCTCCGTTCTTCTGCGGGAATGGAATCCAAAACTCGCAGTGTTCCTTTTTTAACAAGGGTATAGCCGCCACAAATCCGGCCGCTGTTGTGACGAAAAACAATGACCTTGCTGCGTTTGAGATATTCAAGCGGCAGCAGGACATCAATATACTTCTCTGTGAGATAGCGGTACTCGTCTAAGTCCTCGTCTGATTGCAGGGTTTTCACTCTCATTGTCTGGTCACCTTGATCAGTAATCGCATGGTATGCATTGAGCGTCATGCGGTTGACATATTGATCCAGGCGGCCCGGCTGTCTCATGAGTGTGAGACCCGTGGCTTTCCGTCCCTGCTTCACAACAGGTTTGGCAACAAAACTGGTCTAAATATATTGTTTTTAGTGTCTTTTCAGAGGCCGTTACAACTTCTTGGCCAGTTTATTTAACACTCTCTGTAAAACGTTGGGAGAGAGTGTGTATGAATAATTAACACATTACGAAAATAAATAACTAAACTTTAATATACAAAGCATTGTTTGAGGGTGAAGTCAAGTGTTTCTATGTAAAATATCAATGATATTTCAATGTGATACGCTGTGGTACCAGGGGGATTTGAGTCAAAAAAATACGAAGACGGAAAGAGGAGTAATTTTAAATTGTGCATCAGTGGAAGTTTGTGCAAAGTTTGTTAGTATGAATTATAATCAGGACGGGCTGAATTGAACGTTCCGGCCATTAGAAATAATAATATTGAAGATTGGTGATTTTATTTCCATTGGATCAAATCGATACAGGGTAACTGTTGTTTGTTTGAAATTATTCAGGCCCCATTCTGCACCGGTTTGTACGCTGCAGTATAATCGCGGTAGAGCAAAAAAACCGGTTTTGACTTTGATCGGACAGAGATCAAAATCAACTGAGCGTACTCGGTCGATCATCTGTACTGTCCGGGTATTTACGTCAAAACGCAGGATAAGTTCATAGTTTTTGTGAACCCCTGCAAGTGTCATGGGCTCACACCACTGCGGTTCGTTACAGCGCCAGGTACAGAGCAACTTTCCTCGCTTTTTACGGACAATAACAGGAGATTTAAAATCATTAATGGACAGGAGGAGTGATTCGAGAAGTTCCTTGATTACCGGTTCGCCATGTCCTTTAAAAAACCAGACCTTGCGGATTATTTCTCGCAGCAAAAAAGGCAGCGTGAGCGTACAGAGCAGTCCCCAGATCAAGAGAGCTCCGACAAAAGGCTGGAACTGCAAATGCGGTCGAACCAGCATCAGCGGCAGTAGACTGAGTCCGTACCCGATGAAAATAGCTGCGAGCAGCAGTGCCGTTTTAAGATACCGGGTAAACATTATTGCCGAGAAGGAGAGTTTGCCAGAAACTCCAGTGTTCCGGTAGCACTGTCCATAACGGCTTCCATGCCGACAGGTAGAGAAAGGTTCCGAGCCTGGTGTCCCACCGGGAATCCGCCCCAGATTGGGTAATCAGTACGTTGGGTTATTTCAAGTACACGCTGCCAGATCTGTTCGTTTAAGCGGATGCTCTCCAGTCGGTCATCATGACCAGGATCAAATTCACCCAGGATCAGACCGGTTAAGTTATCAAGCAATCCGCAGCAGGCGAGATGGGTCAGCATTCTGTCGAGTTTATAGGCAGGTTCAGCCGTATCTTCAAGAAAGAGGATGTTGCCGGCAAACTGCGGCTGCCAGGGCGTACCGATCAGGTGGGTCAGGGTGGTCAGGTTGCCTCCGATCAGGCGACTCTGTCCGGAGTTTCCGCGCAGAATCTCCAGACCGGCTGTACGCAAACAGGGAGTAAATTTGCCGCCAAGTTGCTCTCTGAACTGCTCCATCGATGTGCTCTCAAGACGAGGCAGGGAAGTGACTACCGGGCCGTGCAGGGTAATCAGGCCTGTGCGGGAAAAGATTCCATTGAGTAGAACCGTCAGATCGCTGAAGCCGATGAGCCATTTGGGGTGGGCCTGGATAAAATTCAAATCAAGATGCTGCAGCAGTCGCAAACATCCATACCCGCCACGGGCAGCGATTAATCCCTTTACCTCTTCATCTGCCCAGAGAGTATGAACCTCCCGTACCCGCTTTTCATCTCCTGCGGCAAGATAATCAGCACCGCTTCCATCAGGATACTGGTGTCGGAGATGTAGCCCGAATGTATGCAGAATATCAAGGCCGGATTCAAAAGCGACCGAATCGAGGATTGGCCCGGCCGGATGAAAAACAGCCAGAGTGTCTCCGGGCTGCAGGCGCGGCGGTAGAATGGGTTTTGGAAATTCGGTTTCAGTTTTTTGTGTAAAGAGACTGGCCATGAAAGTAGACAGGAGTTGGGTGTTACGAATGGTTACGTTCGTGGATTAAGCGCAGGCCGGTGAGGGTCAACAGAGGGTCGATAGTGGCAAGTGATGCACTGTATGGGGCAATCAGTTCAGCCATGCCGCCGGTGGCAATGATGTTTATTTCTTCATCAGGGCCAACCATCTCGGCACTGAGCAACTCGACCATGCGGTCAATCAGGCCTCCAAATCCATGGAGAATGCCGGAGCGGATGGCAGAAACCGTGGTAGTTCCGACAACGGTCTCAGGAAGCGTATCAATGTCAATACGGGGCAGTTTGGCTGTCCTGCCGGCAAGGGCATCAAGAGAGATACCAATTCCTGGATGGATGGTACCGCCGATATATTCGCCTTTGGCACTTACACAGTCAAAGGTGATGGCTGTGCCAAAATCAACAACCAGCAAAGCAGTTTGATAGCGCTTCCATGCGGCTACTGCATTGACAATCCGGTCGGCCCCGACTTCGGCTGGATTGCTGGTTGTTACAGTGATGCCGGTATCTGTAAGGTGTGAGACGGCCTGGGGGGGAACGGCGCAGGAATCGAGATAGTTGGTAGCAAAGTTGAGCCAGCTTGTCTCCAGGGTGGGAACCACGGAGCCGATAATAAAACCGGTAATATCGTCTGTATTAATACCTGCCATCTGAAAAAGAGTATGATACCTGATGGCCAGTTCATCTGCTGTTCGATCCCTGTCTGATTTCAGGCGCCATTTATGAACAAGGGTATGGCCGGAAAAGACCCCGCTTACGGTATGAGAGTTGCCGACATCAACAGCGAGAAGCATGGTAGTACCCGTACAGGTTTAAAAAATATAGTGGCTCTATATGAAACTCAGCTAAAAATATCATTTACAGCAATGCCAACTCACGGGTGTCTGGGATCGGAGTCCACGCTACCTCCCGCCTTCGCGGGAATGACATACTGTACTACCGGCGTCACTCCCGCGAAGGCGGGAGATCAAGTGGGGTGTTTGCTGAGTTTCGTTAATAGCCACGAAAAATATTAACTGTAGTTATAATATTCTAAATTGAAAAAAAGATCCAGTGGGATGGTAGGAGCTGCTGGAATCCAGAGAGCTAAAACATATCAGGGCTGCCCGAGTGGGCAGCTCTGATAAAGAATTTATTGAAGGAATGAGTTATTTACAGATGGGGTAGCACTCAATGGCTTCAAAGTCATTGGGAATGTATCCGTCAAAGTTTTGATCGAGGTTTATCAGGAATTCTGTCTGGCCGGATTCCTTATCGATTCTGTACAATGAGTTTGCTGAGTCATTGTGTGAAAATTCAAGGCCGGTCGTCCCGAAGAGAGTATTGTTGTTATAATACGTTAAACCCTCCATATCCTGAATTTGCCTGTTTCCCATAACAAGCGGGCCATGGTCGGTCACTTCACCGGTTGTTTTATTAATAAGAACTATATGGTCATTACCGACCCCGCCACTGTTTCCTGAAATACCATACAGGTTACCGTGAGAATCAATTGCTATATCATCAATATCATGGGCTCCTACAGCCTTTGATGCAATCACCAGATAGTCTATTCCCGCACCAAATGCATCAGGTGTGATTTCTCCGGTTTCCATATTGAGCTGCACCAGAAGGTCAAGATACCCGTCTTTACCTTCACCGTGCCGGTTGGTTGCATACAGGATGCCGGTCGTCGGATCAACGGCAAGACCGTCAAGGTCATTTATGGTTATAGATCCCATAGAGCCTCTACCTGTTCCTGCATTTCTTGCTCCCGGATCAACAGGAGTAAATGAATCATTTATTCCGGCTGTGGGATCAATGATTCCCAGTACGCCATCGTCGGTACCATAGAGTGTCTGACCATCCATGGACAAGACAATGGATTCTACGTTAGGCGCTCCAAGTCTGTTGAGTAACTCGAGACTATTGCTTTCGAAGGTATACTTTAAGAGTGCGGCATCAATGGACCATTCATTGTCTCCATCAGCCACGATGTAACAGAAATCAGGAATAGGTTGACAATGTGGTGTGAAGAGATGCTGGAATAACACCCAGTTAAATGATTTGCCGAAGTAATGGCTCGGATCATCATCAGTCACCGGATGTCCCTTGGGCGTTTCTGCCGTTACAGATCCGGTATTTTCATACTGGCCTGCAATGGCTTCGCCCTGGCCGGTACAGGTCATTTTCTCATTGGGAGCAAGAGTATCTTTGGGGCAGTTTACTGTTACCCCTTTGTCATCAGATACCTGTACGTTTGAGAGTGTGAAGCGTCCGGTATTGGTGACAACATACGACCAGAATACATCATCATTCATCTTCAATTCCGGTCCGGGTTCTTCATCAGCGTCTTCACCATTGGTGAATTTTTCAATGTCCACCGAACCAACTGAACCCCGGTAATGACTGGGATCGTCATCAGTTACATCGGGACCAAAGGGCGGTGTAGCAATAACAGAGCCGGTATTTTCATACTGGCCGGCAGCAGCAGTACCGCTTGCTGTACACATTGCAGTGTCACCAACCGCAAGTGTCGATATACGATTGTCTGTATTT
>CAZQKF010000061.1:0-8912 GCA_964593645.1 uncultured Desulfobulbus sp. | reverse complement strand
ATCACAATGACCAAGATGATCAGAACGCCCAGCTTCTAATCCGCCGGGATTGTTAGACGGAACTGCGAGTCGAAGTGACTCTACCATGATATTTCTCCTATTCTTTTTAAAGATAAACTACTGTGCTGTTTCCAAACCGCAGCTGGATCTTTGGCAAATTCAGCCGAGGTTTTGCTTGTTTCCGGTTTGTACAAATGATCACTCATGCCATTTTCGCCAATAACGTATTGAAAATATGTAAACAGTTTAAAACAATCAGCCTGTTTCCATTTTGAACATATGCACAAGTTAATGGCTCCTATTTAAGTTGTCAAGCATGAATTTCTGTTTACTGCAAGAAAAAAACGAATCATACCGCCATGCCGTCAACCTGAGGTATCGCTATTGAAACAAATGAGGAAAAACTTGAGAATCAATAGACAATGAACGGAGTATAGGGTAATTTACATGTATAAATTCCATGGAGTCTTGTTGCATTTATCGAGCATCTCCTGTGCACCGGTTGTCACCTTTTATCAACCCAGTCGTATCTAAAAACAGAGATTTCTCCGCACACAATGATACATCTATTCTGGTCGCCAATTACTCTTCTATGCGCGCTTTACTAACTACCCGAGCAATTCCGCTACTGTTGTTCATGGTTCTGTTTTTTGCCCCTGCTCAGGCTGCAGAGGATAAAGAGCCCACCATTGAAGACATTATCATCACCACATCCAGTACGGATCTCTTGCTCTTTGCTACGGTTAAAAACTGTTTCACCGATGTGATGCTTGAAGGAGTTCGCAACGGAATCCCCCTCACCTTCCGCTTTACCATCCTGCTCGACAAGACCCGCTCCAGGTGGTTTGATATCTCACTCGTTGAAGAGACTATAAATCATACCATGAGCTATGATGCAGTTAAAGAGACATACCAGATTGATTTTTCAGAAAAAAACCGGCCGGAAATAACCCGCTCCCAGGAGAAAGCTAAGCAGTTGATGGCAGAGCTTAGCGGCCTGAAAGTTATTGCTCGTTCAAAGTTAATCCCTGACGCCCCGTATGCCCTCCAGGTCAAGGCGACTCTGGTCGAGAACACCCTGCCGCTGGGCATTCACTACGTTCTCCCCTTCACCTCGCTCTGGAATTTTGAAACCGACTGGCGCACCATTGAATTCAGGTACTGATCCCATGAATGCCCCATTGCAGATTCTCCCTGCCAGCTCATGCTGAATCCGGAGCAGCGAAGAAAAAAACAGCGGCTTATCCGCTATGTCATCGGCTTCTGCCTGCTGCTCATCCCTGTTCTTGCCTACCTCCAGCGCGGCCTGCTCAAAGGTGAATATAATCTTCCTATCTCCAGTACGGTTCTGATCTTTGCCCTAATCAATATTAATGGACTGCTGCTGCTGCTCATGCTCTATCTGGTGCTGCGTAACCTGGTGGAGCTGATCTTTGAGCGTAAGCAGAAGATACTCGGTTCCCGCCTGCGAACCCGGCTGGTTATCTCCTTTGTTTCTCTGTCCATGATTCCCACGGTCATCTTGTTTCTCGTTGCCCTGCGCTTTGTGTCAACCTCCATGGATTACTGGTTCAACACCAATGTGGAAGACTCGCTACAGGCCTCGTTAAAGCTGGCTCAGACCCTGTTCCATGATACGGAAAAACGGGCTGAGAATATGGGAATTCGTATTGCCATGCTCCTGGAATCAGGCGAGATTGACATGTACAATAATGAAAACCTGCAGCTGCTTTTTAACAGGACACTGGCCATTGCCCCACCCGGTGCCCCGGATGCGCTGGCGCTTATCGGCCCCAGCCTGAAAAAAACCGTATCAGGTCAGGGCGCCCGGCTGGCTGCAATTTCACTGCCTGATGTCCCGACTGAGGCTATTCGTAAGGCAGGCACCAGCAACATACCGGAAATAGTGACCCAGCAGATCAACATTGGCGAGCTTGTGCAGGCCATTGTTCCTGTAAAGGTCGGCAATCAGAACAATTATTTCCTGGTCACAAGCATACTTATCCCCATTGAACGGCTGGTTCTGATGCAGGCGGTTTCCAGTGGCATTACCGATTACCGGCAGCTGGTCATGCTGAAGGCGCCCATAAAGCTCAGCCTGATCATTATGCTGCTGATCATTACCCTGCTTATTCTGTTTGGTGCCATCTGGTTTGGTTTCTACATTGCCCGTTCTCTCACCGGACCCATTAATAAACTTGCCCAGGCCACCCGGCGGGTTGCCGAGGGTGAGCTGGATTTTACCCTGGAAAAAGAGTCTGATGACGAGATGGGACTGCTGGTTGACTCGTTTAACTCCATGACCTCTGACCTGCTAGCCAGTAACCGGCAATTGGCCGAAGCCCATGACGCCCTGCAGCAGTCCAACCTGATTTCAGAACAGCGGCGCCGTTACCTGGAAACTATCTTAAAAAATGTTGCGGCCGGTGTTATTGCCATTAACGAGCATAACGAAATTACAACCATCAACGCCTTTGCAGAAAAACTGCTTAAAATTGACCTTGAGACCTTTCTCTATCAGGATTTTCACGAAATCCTGCCCAGGCCCCATGTAGCGATTCTGGATCAATTTTTTAATGACCTGCGTCAGTCCGGCAAACACTCCATTGAACGCCATCTGAATATTACCGTGCGCCGGGGCGAAACCTATTCCCTGCTGGTCAACATCACCCGATTAATTGATGAACAGGAGCTACCCATCGGCTATGTCATTGTGTTTGATAACCTGACCAAGCTGGAAAAGGCGCAGCGGTTGGCGGCTTGGCAGGAGGTGGCCCGCAGGATCGCCCATGAGATCAAGAATCCCCTGACCCCCATTCAGCTCTCGGCCCAGCGGCTGCGCAAACGCTATCTGAACACCATCACCAATGATCAAGACATCTTTGATCAATGCACGGGTACTATCATAAAACAGGTTGATGAGATCAAACGGCTGGTTACGGAATTTTCCGATTTTGCCCGCATGCCCCGCATCAAAAAACAGCAGGCAGACATTGTTGCCATGGCCGAAGACACCCTGGTACTGTACCGCGAGGGACACAAGCATATTAGCTTTACCTTGGAGCATGACGATACCCCGCCCTTTTCCTTTGATCCGGTCCAGGTAAAACGGGTACTGATCAACCTGCTCGACAACGCAGTCACCGTGCTGTCGGCAGGCGGCAGCATTGCCACTGAAATTCGTCTGGACGAACAGGACAAGGTCGTCAGGCTGACAGTGAAAGACGACGGGCCCGGCATGACCGAACAAGTCAGAATGCGGCTGTTTGAACCCTATTTTTCCACCCGTAAATCCGGTACCGGCCTTGGACTTGCCATTGCCAACACTATAATCACCGAACATAACGGTACTATCCGTGTTCGAAACAATGCCCCCACCGGCACCGTGTTCTCCGTTGAACTGCCTTTTGAGAGCTGAAAATATCGCATCCGGAAAACCAACTCCGGGTTATTGACGAAATCCCTTGAAGCAGAGTAAGATCGGGAGACGGTTTAGAGTTCAAAGCTCAGGGTTCAAGGTTGTCTGTCCACAGGACCTCAGCCTGAACATTGAACCTTGAACCCTGAACCTTGAACCATAAACCTTGACCCTTGCCTCCAATGTCCTCGACTATTCTAATCATAGATGATGAAGACTCCATTCGCGATTCCCTGTCCGGAATCCTGGTTGACGAGGGGTTTCATCCCCTGACGGCAGCTACTGCTGAAGAGGGTTTTACAATTCTCAGCCAGCAGGATGTCAACCTGATCCTGCTGGATATCTGGATGCCGGGTATGGACGGCCTTGAGGCCCTGAAAATAATCAAGCAGGAAAACTCGCAGCTGCCGGTTATCATGATCTCCGGCCACGGCACCATTGAAACCGCTGTGCAGGCTACGCAGATCGGTGCCTTTGACTTTATTGAAAAGCCGCTGTCCTATGATAAAATTGTGCTGGCCATCAACAAGGGCCTCCACGTTGCCCGCCTTGAACGGGAAAATAAAATTCTCCGGGAATCCACGCCTACCGGCCCGGAAATCACAGGAGATTCCGCCACAGTCAACCATTTGCGGATGCAGATAGAACGAGTCGCACCCACCGATGCCTCGGTGCTCATTTTAGGTGGTCACGGCACGGGCAAGGAACTTGTTGCCCAGACCATTCATCGAAAATCCGGCCGCGGTTCCCATCCCATGGTGGAAGTCAACTGCGCGGCAATCCCGGAGGAGCTGATTGAATCAGAACTGTTCGGCCATGAAAAAGGTGCCTTTACCGGGGCAGATAAGGCAAAACAGGGCAAATTTGATCAGGCAGACGGCTCAACGCTTTTTCTCGATGAAATAGGTGACATGAGCTTGAAGAGCCAGGCCAAGGTGCTGCGCATCCTGCAGGAACAGAAATTTGAACGGGTGGGCGGCAGCAAGACCATTCAGGTGGATGTCCGTATTCTGGCAGCAACTAACAAGAATCTTGAAGAAGAAATCGAACAGGGCAATTTTAGAGCGGATCTCTTTTACCGCTTAAACGTGGTGCCCATCCATGTACCCAGCCTGGAAGACCGGGTTGAGGATATTCCAGCCCTGGTTGATGATTTTCTTCTCCAGTTCAGTAATAAAGGACTGGGCAGAAAACAGTTTACCGGGGATGCCCTGGCCCAGCTCATGCGTCACCCCTGGCCCGGCAATGTCCGGGAACTGCGTAATATGATCGAGCGGTTGGTCATCATGACACCGGAACATAATATCACTGCTGATGATGTTGCCCTGTTCCTTAACCCGGGAGCAGCGCAACCGGTGTCTGCAAACGGTGCCATCTATAACCAACTGCCCTTTAAAGATGCCCGGAAACAGTTTGAACACGATTACCTCAAGACTAAACTTGAGGAAAATAAGGGCAATGTCTCCCAGACTGCTGAAAAAATCGGCATGGAACGAAGTCACCTCCATAAAAAGGTGAAGGCATTGAATATAATTTTGGAATGAAGATCAAACAAAGCTATCAGGTATCAGCAGTCAGGTGTCAGCTTGTGCCTGAACACTGTTTGCTGACACCTGATACCTGACTGCTGAAACCTAACCTCATCACCTCTTTACCTAGGAGTTCCCCATGGTTTTTCCCGAATACCGACCCCGCCGCATGCGCCAAACTGAAACCTTTCGTGCCATGATCCGCGAGACCCGTCTAACCCCGGATCAAATGGTGCTGCCCCTCTTTGTCATGCCCGGCAAGGGTAAACGTGAAGAGGTTTCCTCCATGCCCGGCGTGTTCCGAATGTCAGTGGATCAGTTGAAACAGGAAGCCCAGTCCTGCCTGGAGGTCGGTGTACGCTCGGTTATTCTCTTTGGCCTGCCTGAGAAAAAAGACGCCATGGGCTCAGGTGCCCATGATAGTAACGGCATTGTCCAGCGCGCCATCCGCGAACTGAAAGACAAGGCCCCGGACATGACGGTGATCACCGATGTCTGTCTCTGCGAGTACACCGACCATGGTCATTGCGGCTGCCTGACCGGCCATGAGGTGGACAACGATGCCACTCTGGAACTACTGGCCCGCACCGCTCTGTCCCATGCCAAGGCCGGGGCCGATATGGTGGCGCCCTCGGACATGATGGACGGCCGGGTCAGCGAAATCCGCTCCACTTTAGATGAAAACGATTTTCACATGGTTCCGATCATGTCCTATGCGGTCAAGTATGCATCTGCTTTTTACGGGCCGTTCAGGGACGCGGCCGACTGTGCACCCCAGTTCGGCGACCGGCGCAGCTACCAGATGGATCCGGCAAATTCACGGGAGGCCCTGCGTGAGGCGACACTTGATGTGGACGAGGGCGCAGATATCCTGATGGTCAAACCGGCAGTCGCCTATCTCGACATTATCAGCCGCCTGCACGATGAATTCGACCTGCCCATAGCTGCTTACCATGTCAGCGGCGAATACGCCATGATCAAGGCGGCTGCAGAAAAAGGCTGGATCGACGGCGATCGGGTCATGGCCGAAACCCTGCTCTCCATCCGGAGGGCAGGTGCTGATATTATTCTGACCTATTTTGCCAAAGACATGGCCAGGCTCCTGCAGGGATAAACCTGCCCAGTAGAAAGTCTGCGCATCAAACACAGCTCCCGGTCGCAGCTCAACGTCGTCTGCGATCGGGAATAGTAAAAATTTTCAGCATTTTTCTTGTTACGATAAGGTAATTGAGATATCCTTGGGTATCATCAATAGATAACTCGTAGTTCTGTATTCTCCTCTATTTTGAGGCCGACGTATATACAGAACCGTACGAGTTATGCCTTTAACGAGATTGTTTATGCCTGTCCCTGCACTGCCTGCTCTTATTTTTTTACTGCTGACCTCATCGCACCCCACAGCGTTCAACACCTATGACACGTCCACTTTTGCAGACTCCACCTGTACTCCTCTGTCTATTGAAATTCCCGTGGGTATTTTTGCAGCACCGCAGGGAACACCTGATGCAGCCGGGACTGAAGAAGATCCTCTGGATTTAACCACTGCTCTCCAGGGTAATCCACTTATCCAGGCAGGTGATACACTCTGGCTCATGGAGGGAACCTATGTCGGCAATTTCGTCAGCACACTGCAGGGGGAGGAAAACAACCCCATCATCGTCAAACCCTATCCCGGCAAAAGAGTTATTTTGGAATCTCCTCCTTTGATTCCCGGAGAGAACAGCCAGTCAACCCTGTTTATCGACTCTGCGTGGACCAACTATAACGGTCTGGAAGTCATGAGTAATGTTTCCAACCGCACTTCAGAGCAGACAGGTTCAAATCCCACCGACATTACCATCCAGGGCGGTGTAACGGTTGGGACCCATCACAATTCCTCCAACACACAAATAATTAACTTCATTGTCCATGATACCCAGGGTGGTCTGTCATCGTTCAGTGCCTCCACCGACTCTGAACTCTACGGGAATATTGTGTACAATAATGGCTGGACAGGACCGGATCGTGGCCATGGCCATGGCATGTACACCCAGAATAAAGACGGGGTAAAAAAACTGACCAACAATATTCTCTTCTTCGGGTTCGGTACCGGCATTCATGCCTATGTGGAGGGATCGCCCAAGCTAGAAAATTATAACATCCAGGACAATGTCTGGTTCCTTACAGGGGCGTCCGACCCCAGAGCTTCGCAGAAAAAAGACAACTGCCTGGTGGGTGGCTTCCAGCCGGTCACCAACTTACTGCTCAAAAATAACAAAGGCTATTCTGACAACAGCCGCGGGACACGGATTGGCTACAGCGGATCAGTCACCAACCAGAGCGCGGTACTGCTCGATAACTATCTGGCGGAGAATCTATGGATTGCCGGCGACTGGGACATCCTGGACTTAGGAGACACAAGCGTTTTTCACGGAATAACAGGAGAGTCTCAGAGCCAGATCAACGACCTGGGCGGCAATGATTTCAGAGAGATGAATCCAGCCGCCGGCAAGAAGATCTTTGTCTCTGCAAACCTTCATGACCCACGGCGGGCTCGGGTCATCGTATATAACTATGATGAGGACGCTACAGTTGACGTTGATTTGGATACGATCTTACAAACAGGCGAGTCCTTTCGCATCCATTCAGTGTTTGATCTCTTTGGCGACCCGCTACTCACCGGGGTATATGACGGTTCAGCGGTCTCCATTCCCATGGGCACCGTTGCTCCACCCCAACCACATGGCGTGGATGGAATTGGCCCGGAAGATGACCCGGGCAGAAAATTCGGCGTCTTTATTGTGACCCATGCTGCCTGCCCGGGATAGATGTACTTTTCTCACACGCCGATCCGACTCCAACCGATCCGTTTCTTCAGCCATGGCCAGACAGACACCATAACAACCGCCCCGACCGTATCAGCAACGAGATCCAATCCGGACGGTGTTCGGTCAGGTACAAAGGATTGATGAAATTCATCACTAATCCCGTAAGCAAGGCAAAAGAGCACCACCAGCAGAGATGTTGTCATTGGTTTCTTTTCAAACAGTTGCCTGGGAAAGGCAAAGAGAACAGTTACGGCAAGGGTACCGTACGCAACCGCATGCAGAACTTTATCCAGATCAGGAACATCGGGCAGGTTGAGCGTATCGCCCGGTTGACTGGATAGATAATAAATAGTCCCCATGACAATTGTCATGGGGACTATACGCAGCAAGTTCATTACAACAGATATATAGCAGGCAAGTAAAAAAACGGTTACGAGGCACCATCGGCAGCATTATCGCCTCTGACGTGCACCTGGTCAAGCAACTCCGGAGAATAGCGTTTCATGATCCTGCGGATAGCCGCATTGATCTGCTGGGTCGGGGCATCTGCAAGTTCCATCTCCGCTTTATCCTTATAGGCTGTTAACAGCAGCTGCCGGTCTTGCAAGGCAAAGGTATGGCTCCAGTTGATCTCAATGGTCTCGGGATTCTCATCCACTGGCGGTTTCAGCGCCTTGCCGCCTTCAGCAACCTGCACGGCATCGCTGTCAGAGACCTCGAGCACCCAGGCATCACCATTTTCTTGACTGAAAAAGATAAATACCCCAAGCTCACGCAGTCGCTGTTTTTTATCAGCTGCTGCCCGTTGAATCTTTTCAATCTCCGCCAGCAGCGAGACCTTCATCTGTGCCATGGGCGAAACAGCGCGCCCCGCCTGCTCAAGCGGCAGGCAGCAGGGTTTATATTTTTTCCCGGACCCACAGGGACACGGCTGGTTACGACCAATATTTGCCATGGTAATTATCCTTTGATCTTTTTCATTAGGAACACTTTGAATAGCCGCAGTCACGGCAGATCTCACATCCTTCCTCAAAAACCAGGGTTCCGGTTGAACACTCAGGACAGCAGGAAGAGAACCCTTTATGTGTTGCTGCCATAAATGATTTCAACAGTTTACCCAACTGAGCAGGCTAGTCAAGCATATGTCCACTGGAGCGG
>CAZQKF010000060.1:0-8956 GCA_964593645.1 uncultured Desulfobulbus sp. | reverse complement strand
CCTGGGTATGGTGGTGTTGGGGTATGACTCCACCGAGCCGGTGACCATGGAACAGATGCTGCATCATGCCGGGGCTGTGAGTCGTGGAACCAGCCGGGCCCTGGTGGTTGGCGATATGCCCTTTGGCTCCTACCAGGTTTCTGTTGAACAGACCGTGGCCAACGGGGTGCGGTTTTTAAAGGAAGCAGGCTGTGACTGTATTAAACTTGAAGGCGGTGAAGAGGTCTGTGCAGGTGTCCGCGCTCTGGTACGGGCCGGTGTGCCGGTCATGGGGCATCTTGGCTTGACCCCGCAGACCGCCGGGCAGTTGGGCGGCTTTAAGGTACAGGGAAGGGATATGGCAACTGCCCGCAAGCTCCTTGCCGATGCCCGGGCCCTGGAAGCAGCCGGTGCCTTTGGGCTGGTGCTGGAGTGCGTGCCCGAATCGCTTGCCGAGGTGGTGACCGAGGCGATCTCCATCCCGACCATCGGTATCGGTGCCGGTTCCGGCTGCGACGGTCAGGTGCTGGTCACCCATGATATGCTGGGCTTGTTTGAAAAATTTACCCCGGGTTTTGTTAAAAAATATCTGAACCTGGCCCCGGAGGTCACTGTGGCGGTGCAGGCCTTTTGCGCCGAGATTGACAACAAAGAGTTCCCGGCTGCGGAACATACCTTTGGCAGCAAAGAGGACTACCACTGTCTGCTCGAGGAGTAAGCGGCAGGGTGCTGCCGTAAGGCAACCTTTTTTCCTCGACCCCGGGCAGTTTTTTCTGTCCGGGGCTGAACCTGTCCATCTCTCCTGTTCTTCGCCTTTACCCCACCATGCACCACTTTCATTTTTTTTCGTATACAGGCGAAAAATTTTCATTTTTTATGGGTGTGTATTTTTTTCTTTAAGAACAATTAGTTCGTTGTTTTTTCCTTTATATTCCCTGTTCGTTTCAGTTCTGCTCTACCCCCTTTGTTGTTCCATATATGGTGTCTCCTTTGCTGTTGCCTACCGTATGTAGTGGTTTTTCCCGTCTCAGGATATTTCGGTCAACTTGTTGATTTTGTAACTGATTTTCCTTGACGTGCAGGGGTGTTCTGGGATAGAAAGATGATTAAGTGGTGTAAAGTGGAGTAAAGAGGCGTTCTGGGGTTTTTCGGGGCGCAGGATGGAGAAAAGGTGAAAAAGAAAAAATCCGAGTTTCGATTTCGCAGTCGCTCGGAGCATACCCTTGACCCCAAGGGGCGGTTAAATATTCCGAGCAGGTTTCGCGAGGTACTGCGTGGTGCGTATACGGAGTCCCTGGTCGTGACCAACTGGGAGAAAAGCCTGAAAGCCTATCCTGTTGCCGAGTGGGAAGTCCTGGAAGAAAAACTCATCACCCAGGGCAATACCCAACCCGGGTTTGGTGATTTTGTTCGTTATGTCATTTCAGGCGTTACAGAGTGTACCCTTGACAAGCAGGGAAGAATACTGCTGCCCGCCTCATTGCGCAGTGAATTCGGCATCACAAAAGACATTGTCTTAAACGGAATGCTCCAGCATTTTGAGATTTGGGACAGGACGGCCTGGCAGAACGAGGTCAGGCGAACCCGTGAAGACTTTTCCAGTTTCCGGGAAGGTCTTTCTTCACTGGGTATTTTGTAACCTCTGCTGTGATGGATAAAAAGCAGCACGTTCCGGTTCTGGCTCGGGAGGTGTTGGAATGGCTGGCCCCGGAAACCGGAAAACTGTACGTCGACGGTACCCTGGGGTTAGGCGGCCATACCGGCCTGATTCTGCAGCAGTCCGCACCGGCCGGCCGGGTCATAGGGTTTGAATGGGATCGACAGGCGGCACGGCTGGCTGAAGAAAGATTGGCCGAATTTGGTGACAGGATGCAGCTGGTTCAGCGGTCCTACGCAGATATGCTGGAGCAGTGCAGATCACTTGGTGTAGAGCAGCAGGTTAACGGCATTATCGCTGATCTGGGCGTTTCATCGTTGCAGCTGGACAGTCCGGAACGAGGATTTAGTTTTAAGGCTGATGCGCCTCTGGATATGCGCATGGGCACCAGCCTGCAGGTGACGGCGGCGCAGTTGGTCAACACCCTGAAAAAAGATGAGCTGGCGGATATCTTTTATAATTACGGAGAAGAGCGCCAGGCACGCAGGATTGCAAAGTTTATTGTAGAAGCTCGGTTAGAGGGTTCCATTAAAAGCACCCGGGAGCTGGCCGAGATCGTGTATCGGTCGATACCTGTAAAATATCATCCGAAAAAGATCCATGTAGCGACCAAGGTGTTTCAGGCCCTGCGAATCGCAGTCAACCGTGAGTTTGACAACCTGGTCAAATTGCTCAGCGATGCCCCGCAACTGCTGAATCCTGGGGCACGGATATGTATTATCACCTTTCACTCTCTTGAAGACAGGATAGTGAAGCAGGCCTTTAGGAGTAATCCGGCCTACAGGGTGCTGACAAAGAAACCGATCCAGCCGACAGCGGCTGAGATAAAGAATAATCCAAGATCACGCAGCGCAAAACTGCGGGTCGCAGAAAAAAAGTAAGATAGCCCTTGCGGCTTTTTTACTTAAAGGGGAGGACAGGGCTATGATGCAGAGCATTCGGACATTTCGTACGCCGGCAACCACATTCGGCATGCGCCAGCGGGTTGCAGCCGGTAGAGAAGAGGCGCTTTCCGGTAATGTATTTCGCCCTATGCTGATGATTCTGTTGCCTGCCCTTGTTGTTACCTTTCTCTGTAGTCAATTTCTGCACGGACGGATTGACAATAACCGGGAGATCCTGACGCAACTGCAGTCTGTTCGCCGGGATGTTGGTAGTGAAAATATCAGCCTGCTCGCAGCCCGGGCTCGGTTGATGTCGGTAAACCACGTGGAAGCCGTTGCTGCAGCCCGTCTGCAGCTGTATCGCCCTGAGAAGGGACAACTGCATCGTCTTTAATATCCCATGATCAAAGCAGTCAGGCAGAAAAAACGCAGAAAACAGCGCCTGCTTTTTGTCGGACTGCTCATCGTTTTGTTGGCAGCAGCTGGTGGTACTCTGCACCGGTTATCTCTCTCCCTTCAGGATATCAGCAGGATTATCCAGCTGGCTGCCGGCAAATTTTCCAACGCACCGCAACATGTCCCGTCACAGGAAGTTGTCTTGCGCGGGACAATCTATGATCGTGATTTCCACGAGCTGTCCGTATCCTACCAGCTGTTTACCCTGTTTGTTCATCCTGTAGAACTTTTTGATCGGCATAAAGTTGCTGAAGATCTTGCCCGCATTTTAGGTACGGATAAGCAGATCCTGGCTGACCGGCTTAAAAACGTGCAGCCGGTTGTTGAGGTTGCCGATGATCTTGACAACCTGCAGGCAGCTGAAATTGCGGACTTAAATATTGATGGCGTATACTGTAAGCCTCGTGAAGAACGCTATTACCCTGCGCACACAGCTGCGGCTAATCTATTGGGGTTTGCAGATAAGGGGGTAGGGCTGGCAGGGCTGGAGGCCTTGTATGACCCGATTCTGCATACAGGCAAATTCAGCAAAGCTGATGTTCCGGATGTTGACTTTGCCGGGGTTGATACCCTGGGCCGGACAGCGGCGGACATTGTTTTGACTCTTGATGTGGGGTTGCAGAAAAAAATTGAACAGCAACTGCAGGAGTACCGGAAAAAGACAGGAGCTGGGCGCGGCATAGCCCTGGCTCTTAATCCAGGCAGTGGCGAAGTGCTGGCCATGGTGAGCCAGCCGGGATTTGATCCCAATTATTTCTGGCATGCAGATGAGCAAATGCTTCAGGGACATATGTTCAGTCCTGATTTTATCCGTGAACTTATTCGACCGCTGCTCATAACGTCTGCAGCCATTTACGATGCAGGGTTAAGCGGAAATGTATTGCCGGCAACTCTTCGGGCACCCGGTTACGGAATGACTGAGGAAAAACTTGCCGAGTATTGGACATTGTTTGGGTTCAGCAGATCGGTGAATGGCCGCTTTTCTGCTGATCTGGAGAAAAAATCGGCCATTGCTGACAACATTGAAAATACTGAAAACTTAAGCAGCGGACAGTTAGCTGTCGGGCTTGCAAGCCTGATGAACGGCGGTACCAGAGTGGTTCCTTATTTTTTGAATTCCCTATATGATCATGCTGGCCAGCAGATGTATGGTCGTGATGCCGCTGCTGCTAAAAGGGAGCGGATCATCCCGCCTGCTGAGGGAGTGCACCTGCGTCGAGAGCTGCTCTCGCAGCCATTTTTCAGCAGTAAAGAAGGTTTTCTTTTTTCCAACAGAGCCATGAAGGTAACGATCGGCAAAGGGTTGAGCACATACATCATGCAGGAGATCGTTGTTGCTGCCGTGCCCAAAGGGAGGCCTAAGATTTTGCTGCTGATGGCTGTGGATTACGGCAGCCTGTTCCCCCGGCCTGCCGGGAACGGCAAAAAGAAGAACGAAGAAAGTCTCGCCGCGGTCGGTCGTCGGCTTATGCCTGAGCTTGCTGCATTTACTACCTCAGAGGTTGCGGTCGAGTATCCCGAGCAAAAAAGCGATGATAACTATCGGCGTTTTCTTATCTCAAGACGACTTGATCTGCCGGTGGAGAAACACCAGTATGTCCAGGTCGAACAGTTGATGCCCGAGGTAACCGGCTTGAGTCTGCGTAAGGGATTACAGCGTATCAGTTCCTTTAATCTTAAGGTGAAGATTAAAGGCAGCGGGCGCATTATTGCCCAGAATCCCGGCCCTGGTGAGCCTCTGGCTGATACGGGAGACTGTACTTTGACTCTTGAGTCCCGTATCTGAGCCGGTGAAGACTTATCTGCATGAGCTACTGGAGATTCTGCCTGCCCGGCTTGATGTAATAGTTGATAACCGGATTGCTGATCCAGAGATAACCTCTGTAGAGGTTGATTCCAGGCGGGTTTTTCCTGGCAGTGTATTTGTTGCGCTTAAGGGAAGCAAGGTTGACGGACATGCCTACGTGCGTCAGGCCGTTGCCGCAGGCAGTGTCTGCGTAATTGTTGAGGAAGATCCGGGTCTGCTGCCCGGTGTAAACGTTGTTACAGTTAATGATACACATGTCGCCCTTGGCGTGCTGGCTGCGGCGTTTCAGGGCTTTCCGGCCCGATCACTCGTCATGATCGGGTTAACCGGCACGAATGGGAAGACAACAGTTTCCTGGATGGTTGAACAGATGCTGACGGGCTGCGGCTGTCGAGTCGGGGTGATCGGCACAATAGATTACAGGTATCCTGATCGCAGCGGCAGTCCGATAGTGGTTCCAGCATCGTTGACCACACCGGATCCTGTGCTATTGCAGCAACTGCTCCGAGATATGGCAAATCAGGGGGTGACCCATGTGGTCATAGAAACCTCCTCTCATGCCCTGGTACAGAAACGGCTGCAGGGGATCATGTTTGATGTTGCCCTGTTTACGAATCTGAGCAGAGATCATCTGGATTTTCATTCAGACATGGAACAGTATTTTGCCGCCAAGAAACTTTTGTTTTTCTCCTGCCTTAAGCAGGAGGGCAGGGCAGTTGTGGTGACCGATGCAGGAGCACAGCACGCGAATTGGGGGGCACGTCTTGCTGCAGAGCTTGCAGAAAACAAGACTGGTACGGTGGGTACGGTGATTACATGCGGGTTGGCTGAGACCGATACCGTGCATGCTGATCAACTGCAGCTGGATCTCAATGGTTTTTCCTGCAATCTGATTGTACAGGGCAGTACTCAGAAGATCAACTCCGGGCTGACAGGCCGCTATAATGTGCTCAATGTGGTCTCCGCAGCTGGTGTCGGCCAGGGACTTGGCTTACAATTTGAACAGATTGCCCAGGGGCTTGATTGGTTACGCCAGGTACCAGGTCGATTGGAACGGGTAGAGCTACCCGGCATAGAAAGTAGTATTCAGCCTGCTGTATTTGTCGATTACGCGCATACCCCGGATGCCCTGCGCAATGTGCTGCAGACGTTAAGAAACCTGGCAGGCGGTCGGATTATCTGTGTGTTTGGCTGCGGAGGAGACCGGGACACGGGGAAACGACCCCTGATGGCTGAGGTGGCTGCTGAGCTGGCTGATCTGTCAATTGTGACTTCGGATAATCCAAGATCCGAGGATCCCGCAGCAATTATCAGTGAGGTTGCAGCTGGTTTTACATGTGCAGAGATTGTTGAGACAGACAAACAGGAACTGTTTAACTGGGCAGGCGATAGAGTATTTACCTGTATAACAGACCGATTAATCGCTATTCATATAGCCTGCGCACTGGCACGTCCCAAAGATATTGTGCTTGTCGCCGGTAAGGGGCATGAGAATTATCAGCTTATGGCCGGGAAACGGATCTTTTTTGATGATCGGCTCTGCGCCCTGGATGGTTTGTTGAATTGGAATAGTGATCATCTGTTCAAAGCAACCTGCGGCAGGCTCTGCAGCGGCAGGCAGCAGGATCTCTTGGGTAAAGTTTCCACTGACACTCGAACATTGGAGCAGGGAGATATTTTTATTGCACTTGCCGGGGAAAACTTTGACGGCCATGCATATGTAGAAACTGCGGTCAAAGCCGGGGCTGCAGCAGTGATTGTTCACCGTGATGTGCCTGAAGTCCCGGGTCGTGTCGTCCTTATGCGCGTAGAAGATACGTTGCAGGCACTGGGTGATCTTGCGGCCTACCGTCGTAGGCTGATGCAGGGAAATATTAAAGTTGCCGCTGTTACAGGCAGTTCCGGTAAGACCACGGTTAAAGAGATGACCGCGGCAATTTTTCAAAAATATTTGAGCGGGGTTGCGACGGGTAGAGATACCCTGCTGAAGACTGCAGGGAACTTTAACAATCTGATCGGTCTGCCCCTGTCCCTGCTGCCCCTTGCTGCCGGGCACAGAATGGCACTGCTTGAAATGGGAATGAACCATCCGGGTGAGATAGAGCGGCTCACAGAAATTGCAGATCCTGATATCGGCTGTATTAACAATATCCAGGCAGCTCATCTGGAAGGATTAGGAAGTATTCAGGGCGTTGCCCGGGCCAAGGGAGAACTCTTTGCCGGGATGCGGCCGGATACGGTTGCCGTGGTCAACTATGATGATCCGCTTGTGCGCAGGCTGCCGAGGCAGTCAAAGACCGTTATCGGTTTTGCAGTAACAGCGTCCGGACGTCGCTTTAAACCCGCAGTCAGGACGACCCGGATTGTTAATCTTGGTGAAAAAGGTATGCGCTTTACCCTTCATGTTGATGACTGGCAGCAGCGTATCACCGTACCGGCACCGGGGCAGCATAACGTGAGTAACTGTGCGGCCAGTGCCGCTATTGCTCATGCGGCGGGTATTGCCCCTGAAACCATAGCTGATGCATTAACCGAGTATCAGAGTGTGGACAAACGGATGCAGTTTATGGATCTGCCCGGCGGTGTACACGTGCTCAATGACTGCTATAACGCCAATCCAGCCTCCATGGCGGCAGCACTAACGACGGTAAGTGGTTTCGGTGCAGACTGCAGGCGAATCGCCCTGCTTGGCGATATGCTGGAACTTGGTGATGATGCAGCAGATGCTCACATGGAGATCGGCCGACTGGCTGCCGCTCTTGGCTATGATCAGTTGCTTGTTCTGGGTTCTTTTGCAGAGCACGTCGGCAAGGGGGCAACTGCTGGAGGCATGGTAGACGACAGAGTACGTCTGTTTGCAGCCCGTGAGGAAATTGCAGAGTATCTGTACAGCGAAATGATACAGGGAAAAATTATAGTTGATGACTGGCTGCTGGTGAAAGGTTCACGGGGAATGCGCATGGAAGAAATTTTGCAGGAACTTAAACGCCGTTTTGCAACCGGTATAGAAGAGGCCGGGTAAGAATGCTTTACCATCTGCTCTATCCGCTCCATACCCAGTTCAGCGGCCTGAATGTATTTCGCTATATCACCTTTCGCTCCATCGGTGGTGCAGTTACTGCTTTTTTGGTGGTTTTTCTGCTTGGGCCCATGTTTATTCGCTGGCTCAAGCGACAGCAGATTGGCCAGGTTGTCCGTGTCGACGGGCCCGAAACCCATCTGAGTAAGCAGGGAGTGCCGACCATGGGCGGTGTTTTGATGCTTGCTGCAATTACCGTGTCCACTCTACTCTGGGCTGATTTAACCAGCGGCCTGATCTGGGTCTGTCTGGGGATTACCCTGTTTTACGGGATGATTGGCTCTGTGGATGACTGGAAGAAGATTAAAAAGGGCAACGCCAAGGGGCTGTCGGCCCGGGGTAAACTGGCTCTGCAGGTAATAGGAGCATCGCTTGTCGGCTTATACTTGATTGTGCATCCGGTGTACGACGGCACGCTGAGTCTGCCGTTTATTAAAGGTGTACAGCCTGATCTCGGCTGGTGGTATATCCCCTTTGCGGTGGCCGTGATTGTGGGAGCTTCTAATGCCGTCAACCTGACCGACGGTCTGGACGGTCTGGCAGCAGGCCCGGTGATGATCACCAGTGCGGTGTACCTGATATTTTCCTATGCGGCAGGCAATGCCATCGTGTCCAATTATCTGCAGATTCCCCACGTACTGGGGGCCGGTGAAGTGGCTGTCTTTTGCGGTACCCTGGTAGGAGCTTGTCTCGGGTTTCTCTGGTTTAATGCCTATCCCGCCCAGATTTTTATGGGAGATGTGGGCTCCCTGGCCCTGGGCGGCGCCCTGGGAGCGGTGTCAATTATCATCAAGCAGGAATTTCTGCTGGCCATTGCCGGTGGTATTTTTGTGATGGAGACGCTGTCAGTCATTCTCCAGGTTGGATATTTTAAACTGTCCGGTGGTAAGCGAATATTTTTAATGGCCCCTTTTCATCACCATTTTGAGAAAAAGGGGTGGGCTGAGCCCAAGGTCGTGGTCAGATTCTGGATTATTTCAATAATCCTCGGCCTGATGGCCCTGGCAACCTTAAAGCTCAGATAGCATGCAGTTATCAGCCGGGATGCGGGCAGTGGTTGTCGGCCTGGGCAAGTCAGGCCTGGCTGCAGTCAG
>CAZQKF010000059.1:0-9014 GCA_964593645.1 uncultured Desulfobulbus sp. | reverse complement strand
CAGGGTTGAACCTTCCTCAATAGCAACGGCAAAGTCACCGGACATCCCCATGGAAAGTTCCACAGCATTATTTTTTGTAAAAAGCCCTTTGTCGGCAAGTCGGGTGGATAACTGCCTGAGTTCTCTGAACCAGGGGCGGCTTGCCTCCGGTTCACGTCCATAGGGCGGCATGGTCATCAGTCCCCGCACATTCAAGTGGTTGAGGGCGCGGATTTCATTCAGCAGCAGATCTGATTTCTCGGGCAGTATCCCCGATTTCTGCGACTCTCTCCCCACGTTCACTTGGATAAAGATATCAAGAGTCTTGTTGAGTCTTGCGGCGTGTTTGTCCAGCACCCGGGCAATTTTGAGTCGGTCAACGGTTTCGATAACCTGAAACAGTTCGGCAGCAGTTGCAGCCTTATTACTTTGCAGATGGCCGATAAAATGCCATTGCAGTGAGCTGTCCAGCTGTTCAATTTTATTGCGGGCATCCTGCAGATAGTTTTCGCCAAAAACCACCTGGCCGCATTGCTGCGCCTCGGTCACGGCTTCAGCAGGCATACGCTTTGAAACAGCGACTAATTGGATTTCATCGGGATTTCTGCCGCATCGTTTGGCTGCTTGTTTAATTGCAGAGCGAACTTTTTGAATATTGTCGCAGATCACACTGTACTCTCGTATACGGGAAGGGAAAACAGCTGTTCTGTATTGCGCATTGTCTGACCGGCAACCTTATCTATGGAGATATTTTTTAACTCAGCTACTTTGCCTGCAGTATAGAGCAGGTAATCAGGTCGGTTGATCTTGCCGCGCCATGGTACAGGGGCCAGAAAGGGGCCGTCGGTTTCAAGCAGCATTCGATCCAGTGGTATTTCCCGGACAACCTGCTGCAGTGTTTCCGCATTTTTAAAGGTAACAATGCCGGGAACAGAAATATAAAAACCCAGTTTCAGCACCTGACGGGCAAAAGTGACATCACCGGAGAAACAGTGCATCACACCTCCTGCCGGAAATGGGCCGTTTTCTCTGAGTAATGCAAGGGTGTCCTCATGTGCATCCCGGTCGTGGATAATAACAGGAAGATGGAGTTTACGGGCAAGTTCAAGTTGCCTGGAAAATTCCTGCTGCTGGATATCCACAGGAGCATACTGTTTGGCATAATCCAGACCAATTTCGCCGTAACCAACTACCTTGGGATCAGCCGCAAGTCTTTTCAGTTCTTGATAACCGGCTTCATCCGTCTCTTCAGCACTGTGAGGGTGGATACCAACAGATGCATAGACTCCAACATAGCGTTTGGTAAGTTCGACTGCCTTACGGGAGCTGGCCAAGTCTATGCCAATGGTGAGTATTCTGCTGACACCGTTTCTGTCGGCTGCAATGATAATCTCGTCAAGGTCATCAGTATATGCCTCCATATCAAGGTGACAGTGGGAGTCAATCAATCTGGTGCCGCTGGCAAGAGATGGAGGCGGCAATCGTTTTTTCATTGAACAAATTTCCCCTTTATTACTGTAATAGCAGAAACAGGTATGAAGGACAAGAATCAAAGCATTAATGGCAGGTTAGTGCAATGGTTGTTGACAATAAATGAGTATTTTTTTACAACAGCTGGTAATTGAAATTTTATGCTGGCTTGAAAAAATAGGATTTTCGTTTGAGATCAAGGATTGCGAAAAAAATAAGCACAGGCAGATTGATGATATTCCGAGTATTATTTTTTGAGCGTGACGCAGATATCGGGCGAAAAGATAATTATGCAAGATAGCCTTTATACAAAGGTAGACATGAATCAGCCGGTACAGGACGCAATTAGAAACAGACGAAGCATTCGTGAATTTTCCGACCTTCCGGTCAAGCGTGAGCTGCTGGAGAAAATTCTGAATGCCGGTATTTGGGCACCGTCCGGCCTGAATAACCAACCCTGGCGATTTGTACTCACCTGTGACCGGCAAATAAACGCCAGGCTTGCTGAGCAGACCAGTTATGCTCATATTGTTTCAGGGGCTCCGTCCCTTATTGCCGTATACCTTGACCGGGAAATAATGTATGATGCGGTCAAGGATCATCAGGCAGCGGGTGCCTGTATTCAAAATATGCTGCTTGCCGCGCATGAGCTTGGTCTCGGCGCGGTCTGGCTTGGTCAGATATTACAAAATAAAGAACAGGTCAATGAAATTCTGCAGCTTAGTGATCAGTATGACCTTATGGCCCTTTTGGCCCTTGGATATCCACAACATCGAAATCAGCAGTCTCGGCGACAACCGCTGACAGATTTCATTCTTCACGAATTTGGAGGAGACAACCCATGAAGAACCGTAACATAACATTGAATTTCGTCCTCTGTATGCTGGCAGCTTCCATCCTGTTGCTGTCAGGTTGTTCAAGTCTGTCCCCGCAAACTGAATTACCGTCCGGTGACGGGGCTTTACCCCCGATTTCAGGTTTTGCAGATGATATACAGGATATTGTCATCCCCACTGATATGGAATGGAACCGTGCAAAATCCATGACCATTAAAACCGAGTCGTTTCGCGGCGGTCTCTGGCATTATTCAGGAAAACTTGAGATCGTTTCCTTGAAAGATTTTATGGTCAGTTCCATGCAGGATAACAAGTGGAAGCTTGTCGGCGAGGCCTCTTCCAAAGATATTATGCTGGCCTTTGTAAAACCCAATAAAACCTGTATGATGGTGCTTACAGACAAAAGTTTCAACACAACCCAGCTGACCTTGTATGTTACCATTGATAAAACAGCTGCTGCCAGTCTGAATCCTTTTGGTGAAGCTGTTGCCCAGTAACTGTTTATGAATCGTCATTCTGAACCCTGCAGTTCTTTGCATGGCCTGAATATTCTTTTCGGGGTAACCGGTTCCATCGCAGCATTTAAGGCTGCCGGCTGGGCACATACCCTGACCAAGGGAGGTGGGAAGGTGACGGTCATGATGACCCGGTCAGCTGCCCGCTTTGTTTCCTCGCTCACTTTCAGTGCCCTGACCGGCAACCAAGTGTTTTCTGATTTATTTGGTGAGGGGCAGGGCGAGGCTATGGCCCATATCAACCTGGCCAGAGATTCTGACGTGGTACTGATTGCCCCGGCCACTGCCCAGACTATTGCCCGCTTGGCTCATGGCCTAGCAGATGATCTGCTCAGTACGGCAGTTTTGGCATCGAAAGCACCGGTTGTTGTCTGTCCGGCCATGAACTCTACCATGCTGGAACATCCCGCCACTCAGAAAAATATTCAAACGTTGAAAGAGTTGGGGTATCACGTTGTTGAGCCTGATTCCGGCTTGCTGGCCTGCGGTGATGAAGGTGCCGGTCGATTGCCGGAATGGGATAAAGTTCAGGAAGTTTTGCTGGGCCTGTTTGCTGCAGATGACCTTGCAGGAGAACATATTCTGATTACCGCAGGGCCTACCCGGGAACCACTGGATCCAGCCCGTTATATCAGTAACCGCTCCAGCGGCAAGATGGGGTATGCCTTGGCTCGTACCGCCCGGCGGCGTGGAGCCGAGGTCACACTTGTTTCCGGGCCTGTTCGCCTTGACCCTCCTCCCGGAGTTGCGGTTATCCCGGTATTGACTGCCAGGGAAATGCAGGAGGCTGTACAACAGCAGGCAGCAATGGCCTCTGTGGTTGTCAAGGCGGCTGCAGTGGCTGATTTCAAGCCGAAGAATTACAATGAACAGAAGATCAAGAAGGCTGGTGCTGAATTGAATCTTGAATTAACCCCTAATCCCGACATTCTGGCTGAACTTGGGCAGAATAGAAAGGCAAAACAGGTGTTGGTGGGGTTTGCTGCGGAAAGTGCCAACCACGAGGCTGAGGGGCTGCGAAAACTTCAGGACAAGAATGTTGATCTTATGGTGGTCAACGACATTATGGGTGATAAAACAGGTTTTGATGTGGACACCAATCAGGTAACGCTGATCAGCCGGGAACGCGTCGAGCAGCTGCCGTTACTGTCCAAGGAAGAAACCGCAAATCGCATCTGGGATCAAGTAGTCTCGATGTTGTCGAAGTAATACTCCTGATTTTAACCACGGATGGACACGGATACACACAAATTTTAAAAAATATTATTTTATCCGTGTTTATTGTGACCACCCCCGTGGTTCATGTTTTTGTCAGTATTCCTCTCGCCCTGCCATGGCATATTCATAGATTGCCATAACTTCTTCTTTATTGGGTTGTCTGGGATTATTTTCAACCGGACGGGCCACAGTCAAGGCAATCTCCGCCATTTCAGGTATCTTGTCGGCCGGAATATCCAGCTCACGTAACGTTGCCGGAACATTGAGATCTCCGTTGAGCAGGTGCAGTTCTTCTACCAGTTCAGCGGCAGCATCGCGCAGTGAAAGGTTTTTTGTATTCACGCCAAACAGTTCGGCCAGCAGGGCATGTTTTTTCAAGTTACCTATCAGGTTATACTCAGTTACATACGGTAGCAGGACTGCGTTGGCCAGACCGTGGCTGATGCCGAACATGCCGCCCAACGGATAGGCCATGGCATGCACCAGGCCGACTCCGGCTATAGCTAATGCCTTGCCGCCAAGCAGACTGGCCAGCAGCATGTTGGAGCGGGCTTCAATGTTGCGGCCGTCTGCATAGACATCTCTGATATTGCTCACTACGAGATCAATGGCTTCAAGAGAGTACATCTCCGAGATCTTATGCGCCTGAACAGATGTGTAGGCCTCAAGGGCGTGGGTTAATGCATCAATGCCGGTGGCTGCTGTGACATGGGGCGGCAGGCTTACGGTCAGGGATGGGTCTAAAACAGCAGCCTCAGGGTAGAGCGGATCGCCGTTCATACCCGCCTTGGATCCGGTCTCTTCGTTGATAAACACGGCTGTAAAGGTAACCTCGGCCCCGGTGCCGCTCGAAGTGGGCACCATTATTTTGGGTACGCCCGGTTTGCTGATCTTACCAAGCCCTATGTAGTCGACGGCCTTGCCGCCGTTGGTCAGCAGGATGGAGATAGCCTTGGCCACATCCATGGCTGATCCGCCGCCCGCACCTATAACGCAGTCACAGCCCTTTTTCTTGGCAATCTCTGCACCCTGGTCAGCCAGTTTCAGGCCGGGTTCCGGATCTACCTTGTCGTACAGAACAAAGTCAATATCCGCCTCGGTGAGCGGCGTGGTTATCGAAACATCAAGGCCGGCCTTGATCAAACCCGGATCCATGACGACCAGTGGTTTGCTACCACCGAGATCACTGACAACATCTGCAAGGGAGTTGATGATTCCCCGGCCAAAATGAATTTGGGTAGGTTGGGTAATGGTAAACGTTGATACACTCATTAAATTCTCCTATGATGGGTATGTGGGATGGACAGTCAAAGGTTTATAAGCCCTAATCATGAGGGAGGCTTGTTGTGGTCAAAACACTACTCAATAAAGTAAACATAAATTGTAAACTGTAAACCGTAAACTGTAAACCAGGAAGAACGTGTGCACCCGGGATGAATCAATGCCTCCCGACTATTTTTTACTTTGTGGAATCTACTATGGAAATAAGCCGGTCTGAGCAGAAACGAAGGATAAAACAGCTGGAGGGACTGGTTGTTGAGCTGGTGGAATTGCCCGAGAGGCAGCAGAAGCAGTTGCCCGTGGATGAAGAGACCCGGGAGTATATTGTAGAAGTTCGAGGCTTAAAAGGCGGGGCGCGTAAACGGCAGATTAAATACATCACCAAGCTGCTGCGCCGAGATCCGGTTGAACCGCTGTATGAATTTTTAGCCAAACGCAGGGGCAGTGAACTGCTGCAAAAAAAGCAGTTTCATGAAATCGAATATTTGCGCGATATTTTGATTGAGGAGGCTATTGTCGCCCGGCGTGAGGCCAAGCAGATGCAGCAGGAGTTGGCTGAAGATTGGCAGTCAGAGGTTGTGGCAGATATCAGCGAAGAGTTGCCGGCAGTAGATACAAAAGAGTTGACCCGGTTAGCCTGTTTGTTTTCTATGACTCGCAGCAAGAGACATAGCCGGGAAATCTTCAGAATGCTACAGGCTGCCGGGGAACAAGAGGAGCTGAACAGAAAAGTTGCAACCTGATCAGCTCCTCAACGGACAAGATATTTGATTTTCTTTGTTTAAAACGATTATTCTCCAACATCTATTTTCAAAATCTTATCTCCAGGCTGCAGGCTCTGGCCGACTTTGGTACTGATAGCAGCAACAGCTCCTGAAACCTCACTGGCCAGTGGGGTCTGCATTTTCATGGCTTCCATTACAGCGATTTGGTCACCTGCTGCAACTTCCTGGCCGACTTTCACATTGACGCCGCAGACATTACCTGCAAAAGGAGCCCGGATATCGCCGACTTTAGCGAGATCAGCTATTTCCTCTTTAGAGAGCGTTGCAACCGCCTGGACACCTGCAGCCAGTTCAGGCTCAAACACAAAGACTCGTTGGTGATGATCCACGTTCATATAAACATTGGTCTCTCCGGCTTCCGTTTTCTGGGCCGGTCCGATTTCCAACATATGCTCTTTTCCGGTATGATCCTTGAACTTAAGCGTCTCTCCCAGGTCAAAACCACCCTGACGTAGGAAGATGGACGGTGGCAGCACATATGATTGGCCAAAATCCTCTTCAAATTTGAAAAAATTAACTGCATCATTGGGATGCTGGAGATACGTCACCAACTGCTGTTCCGTCGGTGCATGGCCCAACCGCTCGGTAAGCGTACTGCGCTCCTGCTCCATATCCATGTCCTCAATCTCTTCAACACCGCCTTCTTCCTCAACAATGGTCTTCCATTTCGGGCCAAAGACTTTCTCAAAAATCCAGTCAGCCGGTTTATAAAAGGGAAAGGGGCCGTATTTGCCGAGCAAGAGATTCTTCAGGTCGCCCGAGGGATTCCCATAGCGGTCATCATCCAGGACATTGGCAACTGCAGTAGTCCATAAAATCTGTGACCCCGGGGTAACACTCCAGTAATTACCAAGATCCTTCTGGACTTCCGGCAGCTCTTTATGGAGGATGTCCGGCATCTTTTCCAGGAAACCGCCCTTAGAGGCCTGCTCAAGGCTGGAACCCATGGCACCGCCTGGCAGTTTATGGATTTGTACAGTGGGTAAAAAACCTTTGATCTGGGCTTCAAATTGACCGTAGAAGGGGCGCTGGTCACGAATGACATCCGAGGTCTGAATAACTGCCTCTTCATTGATACCGATGGCAGTTTTGCCCAGATCCTTCATGGTCTGGATAACAGTTAAAATAGGGGGTGGGCCATAGAAACCGGTAAAAGCATGGTCAGAGGCATCGACAATGGTTGCCCCATTGAGAACGGCCTCGGTAATACGGCCGATATCATTACCATCAGTGTTATGGCCGTGATAATGAATAATAATTTCTGGGTATGCCTGTTTGATGGCATCCACAAGTTCACCAATCCGGCGCGGAGTACCTAAACCGCCATGGTTTTTTATGCACAGGATGATCTCTTCTCCGGTAACGTCCAGAATTTCCTGTACCTTACCCACATAGTAGTCATTGGTGTGTTCCGGTCCTGTGGAAAAACAGATGCACGGCTCATTGAGTTTACCGGCCTTGGCAACCTCTTCAAAAACCGCCTGCATATTGGGGATATAGTTCATAAAGTCGAAGGTCCGCCAGACGTCTACGTACTTGGCAAATTCACGCACTGTCAGCCGGATGACGTTCTGCGGATACGGCCGGTAGCCGAACAGGTTGACTCCGCGACACAGGGTCTGGAACATGGTGTCAGGCATTGCCTGGCGCAACAGCTCCAATTTGAGAAAGGGGTCGACCTGTTTGCGAAGGATATCAACATGCACCGAAGCACCACCGGTTATTTCCAGTGAAAAATATCCGGCATCCTCCCGGGCCTTGGCCGCCATCAGGTCTGTGTGCAACAGTATTCGGTTTTTATAATCGGACTGGGACATGTCCCGGGCCGTATTTGTAATATAATAACCATCAGCCTCGCGCAGGTTTTTCAGCACTGTGGCCGTATCCATATCCTGGGTAATTCGTGTCATATCGGTATCCGTTGGATCTTTTTAATATATTGTGTTGTTGCTGTGGGGCTTATGCCGCGTAGGTATTTTCACCTTTATGGTGAATTTCGGCAATCAGGCGGGCGAGTTTATTCACCTCGCTGCGATCCTCTTCATAGTCAAGCAAGTATTCGTGAGTCTCCAGGAACGAGGTGTCAAAATCACCGGCTTGGAAATCAGGATCACTGAGCAGGTTCAGGTAAAAGGGGATGGTGGTTTTGGGCCCGGTAATAACAAAGTTAGTGAGGCAGCGCGTGAGCCGATCCACGGTTTCGTTCCAGGACCAGCCAAAAACCGTCAGCTTGACCAGCAGTGAGTCATACACCTGGGGTATGGTAAATCCCTGGTAGCAGAAGCCGTCAAGACGGACGCCGTAGCCGCCCGGCGAACGGTACACGGTAACGGTCTTGCCGCCCTCGGGCATGAAATTATTTTTGGGGTCTTCGGCATTGATACGCAGCTCAATGGCATGGCCACGCAACTGCACATCTTTCTGTTCAAAGAGCAGGTCTTTACCCAAGGCCAGTTTTATCTGGGTTCGAACAATATCAATACCGGTAATCATCTCGGAAACCGTATGCTCTACCTGGAGACGGGTGTTGATCTCCATGAAGTAGTACTGGCCGTCAGAGGCAAGCAGAAATTCAACGGTTCCGGCATTGAAATAATTGGCAGCCTTGGCGGCCTTTACTGCTGTTGCGCAGATTGCTTCATTTTGTTCATCAGATAAATGAAAGGCAGGCGCAATTTCAATCAGTTTCTGGTTACGGCGCTGGATGGAACAGTCCCGGGTACCTAAATGGACAGTATGGCCTTTTTTATCGGCAATGATCTGTACTTCTACATGTTTGGGTGTAACCACCACCTTTTCAATGTAAACCGAGTCGTCATTAAAGGCAGCCAGGGCCTCAGAACGGGCAATGGGGTACTGCTCTGCCAGATCTTCTACCTGCTCGATACGGCGGATACCACGTCCACCGCCGCCGGAGGTTGCCTTGAGCA
>CAZQKF010000058.1:2876-9025 GCA_964593645.1 uncultured Desulfobulbus sp. | reverse complement strand
GCTGAGGTCATGGTACCGAGTTCGTCCCGGCTGACCACTTGAGCCTCATTCTCGAGATCTCCCTCATCAACTTTGTTGATAACCTGCATAATCTCCCTGATCTGCCGGGTGATGCCGCCGGAAACAAGCAGACTGAGCAGAAAGGCGCCGGCTATACCGGCAAGGGCAATAATACTCAGCAGACCGAAAAGCTTGTTAATCGGCCGAAAAACCTCTGCCTTATCAATTTCGTTGACCAGGGCCCAGTGCAACCCCTTAAACTCAAAGGGTGTCCACGATGCCAGTACAACCTTGCCGGCTGCATTGGTCGTAATACCTGTACCGCTATTCCCGTTGAGTGCTTCCTTCACAGGCTGAATATCCATTTTAGCGGCGGGATTAAGCATAGTCGATTGAACCTTGTATATTTCAGGATGGAGCGAGTCAGAACGAAACAGCAAGTCCGGCCCGACAATATAGCTGTCCCCTGTCTTTGTTGAGGCACCGAACTGGCTCATAAGCTCATTGATGGGGTCTGCATAGATCTGTACCGCAACAATCATGGTCACTTCGTTCCCCTGCATTACGGGAACAGCCATGAAGGAAGCCGGAATATCATTTGAGGGCTTGTACTGTTGAAAATCACTGATAGTGAGCTCTTTCTTGTCCAGAACTTTTTTAACAACCGTTCCTAAACCGGAGTTGGCATAGGGGCCAGTCAGGATATTGGTCTGATAATCCAGCTCATGCTCAACCGTGTAAAAAATAAAACCATCAGGGGTGATAAGAAAGATGTCGTAGAGCTTGTAAATATCGATAAACGAGGCCATAAAATCACCACTTTTACCGGCCAGCTTTGGTGCCATAGCCTTTACCTGTTCTACCTCTACGAGCAAAGCCCATTCCACGCCGGCAAACTCTACAGGTGTGTAGGCTGACAGAACATATTCACCACGGAAATCAAGAATAGAACGGGTTCCGCTTTTTCCTTCAAAGGACTGGTCAACAGCTTCCGTATCAGCCAGATAGGCGGGATTGGCCACGATATTTTCTTCAAAAAAGGCTGAATTGGAACGAAACAGTCGATCACGACCCACGAGATAGACATCTCCGTATTCACCTAGACCGGAACTTCCCTTTAAAACGGAATCAATCATAGTGTCGGTCATGCTCATCAAGAAGACACCATGATTTGTATTGTCCAGCACAACCGGGGCACTGAAATAGGCGACAACTCCTTCCTTACGCAGAGGAGATTCTGTAAAGTCGGTAAAAGAGGCTTTTTTCAATCCTGAACTAAATGCACTGAACTCCGGGCTGGACTTCTTTGCTCGCAGGGATTTTACCTTTTTCAGATACTTATCGTTTGAATACAGTATTCTGCCGTTTCTGTCGGCAAGGGTGATGGAGGCAAATTCATGATTTTTTGCCCAGTTCGTGTAAAACTTAACAAATTTCTCTTTGGCCGCAGCAGAAGTGTCGGGCGATGAAAACAGAGGTAACGCTGTCTTCTGCTGTGGACTGGAAGAAAAAATTCGAGCAAGCTTGAGATGCTCAGCCAGAAATTTTTCAAGCTCCCTTTTTTTGAGATCCCGAATCGAGGCAAGCTGTTCAAACACCTTGCTCTGAAGCAGGTACACTGTGTCATTAAGATCCTGAAGGTTCTTGGTACGCTCTGTGAAATAATCTTCCAGTCCTTTTTTCTGCAGGTTTCTTGTTGACTCCAGAGACGAAAATGATTGTTTCTCCAAAGCTTTTGATGATTGCAGGTAACTTGCCGCACTGATGACAACCATAGGCACCAAGGCAATGACAAGCATCCAGAATACCAGCTTGGTTCTGATACCCAGGACTGTCTTTTTTCCAACTGGTTGCTTTTTGCTCTCTTCCGTCATTTTATTCTCCTTTATCAAAACAGTTTTCCATATCCAGTAATGTCAACAGGTTCGGTGCAACCAGCATGTCGTCTCCATATCGGAACACCCCCCTGGTTAGCATGCCATTGATCCCTGATACCTCTCCGCTCAGTATCGAATCTGATCCACTTATATCCAGAGTACTGATCCGATCTGATACTTTCAGCACATAATGGAACATTCTGCTGCCGATTTCATCATCCGCCACAGCAGTTCGAACGACCATAAAGCGTCTTTGTGTTTTGCTGTTTCCCAATCCGACCCCGAGTCGTTGCTCGAGATCAATCACAGGAACAACGTATTTACGCCATTTACATACACCGCACACAAATGGAGGGGTAAAGGGAACCGGGCATACCGGAAGGTCCGCTAACACATCCTCCACCTGGCCGGTGGTAAAAATATACATCATATTTTCAGCTTCGGGCGTACCAGCTGCCGAACGTACGGCAACCATCCTGTCACTGCAGCCCTGATCTGCTGTTTCGTGTTTTCCTGCCATAAGTAATCCTCATCAACATCCTTTTCTCTTATTCGCTACTCTTCCTGATATTTTATGTCATGCAGCGGAAGATCATCACGCCTTTCGACAACGGGCCATAGTCTCTTTGATCAGATATGTGAGTAATGTATCCGATAACCCTGCCTTCTTTCTCAAAGAACTGGGAATATCACTCACTTGAAAATCAACAATCCCGCTTCTTTCCTTGTACGCATCGACAATCCAGGCAATGATCTGACGGACGGGATCGCCATCATCAGTTGTCGAAGCTGTTGCATCTTGAGAACAACTCTCATCAATATCATCCTGGTGATTACGCACTGGAGATACCTCATCTCCGGGCACAGATTTCTCATCGACGGTTCCACGCGTCTCATTCCTGTCCTGTTTCTCCCGGATAAGAGCCTGAATACGGCTGCTGCTGACCAGCATATCCTCCTGCTGCTCCAGTGAAAAAATCGTGTACAGCGCCTCGGGATCGATCAACAGGACGGCCTCATCTCCATAGGCCATGACCCGGGGGCAGCAACGGCGGGCCTGCCCAGGAAAAAATCCGGGGAGCGGTTCTGTCTGCTCTGCTTCGGGACATTCATCAAGCAGTTGCGTCACCAGCAGCGGAGGACGCTCATTTGCAGCCCCCCCGGTAAGCACAATGACCACCCGGTCATCTTCCGATAATTCCAGAGCCTTTTGACTGAACATTGAGGCTAGATGCAGAAAAGTACTTCCTGCATCTACAACATCCTGCTTTTCTTCAAGAGAACTCACAGAGGAAATCACGGTGCTATCAAGCCCGAAAAGAAACTCTCCTGCCCTGAATAGATTAATCGTTTTCATTTTTCCGTAGTTTGCTGATTATTATTACGGGCGGCAAGGGCGGCTATCAATGAGGAGAGTTCCTCATCATTGAACGGCTTGGTAATAAACCCGCTGGCGCCGAGTGACCGCGCTTTTTCCCTGTACTTGTCTGCTGAACGCGAAGTAAGCATCAGTACCGGAGTATTCTTGTACTCCGGCTGGTATTGCAGGGATTGTAATACTTCAAATCCATTCATTCGCGGCATTTCGATATCGAGAATGATGATATCAGGATTATGTTCACGAATTTTTTCCAGAGCATCAACGCCGTCATGGGTTGCAACGGCCTGCCAGCCCTGGGAACTGATAAATCTCCCCAGTACTTTCCGAATACTGATGGAGTCATCGGCAAAGAGAATCGTTAAAGGACGATCCCTGTCGATTTTGTCCCGGGCCGGAGCTTCTTCAGTGGCCAGGGGGACATCACGAACTGCCAGCAAATCTTCAGTATGAATAATCGGGACAATACTACCGTCACCCATTATCGTCGCACCGGCGACAAACGGTATCGCATCCAGCGGAGTTTCCAGATTTTTGAAAACAACTTCTTCCCGACCGTCAATATCCTCAACAAGCAGAACGCAGCGCCTATCATTGATCTCAACCAGGATGCCGAGCTGTGTTTCCCCTGTATTCGTTTTCCGACCTGCCGCTGTTCCCAGGTTGAAGATCTCAACCGGTCGTAAGAGTGGCTCTTCAATTCCGTCAATACTGATTGTACGCTTACGGGCAACTCGTGCCGGCACCCTGATAACCCGATTGACATCACGCATGGGGAGAGCATACCGCTGGTCACCGAAACGCACCAGCAGGGCAGGTAGCTGAGCCACAACAATGGGGATGGAGAGAATGAATTCAACGCCTTCCCCTTGGCTGGATGCCACTTCAATAGTACCATTGAGCTGCTCAACCCCATTTCTCACCACGTCCATACCGACACCGCGGCCAGAGATATCCGTCACCTGATTTCTGACTGAGAATCCCTGCTTAAAGATCAAACCGGCCAACTCCTGCTCACTCAGCTCTCCGATATCCTGGTCGGAATAAAGTTTTGCAGCACGAGCTCGAATGGCATCATAATCGAGTCCTGATCCGTCATCAGACAATCTGAGAACAAAACTACTCCCCCGACGACTGCACTGGACACGGATGACCGCCTGTTCGGATTTGCCCCCTGCCCGGCGTATATCAGGCGACTCAATACCGTGATCAACGGCATTACGAAGCATATGCATCAGAGGATCAGCTAGAACGTCCCATACATGGGTATCCATTTCCATACTGCCGCCTTCGATCTGCAGACGGACAGTTTTACGGGTAGCACGCGCCGACTCCCGGACTGTTCTATACAGGCGATTGGCCAGGGTTGAAAACGGTGCCATCTGAATGGCCTGCATGGCACTCTGCACCTCTGTAACAACCGAACGCTGCCGCTCTACAGCCTGACGCCAGTCGGTCTGGACATCAACAGTCTGGTTACTGATCGATTCCAGATCCACCACAACCTCATTAAGGGAGCGGATCAAAATGTTGAGTTCGGAATAACGATCCAGTTCCAACGGATCAAATTCTTCCAGCAACTCATTTCCGTCATCACTTGTACGTTCAGAAATTCCAAAATGAGGAATGGTAGCCAGTTCATAGCCGGCCTCAAGACTGGAAGCCACGCCCTTGAGGCGCTGCAGAGTCATGGCAAATTCATTGAGCCCCGAGTGCATGGATCGAGCCAGGTTGTCAAGACTGCTCAAGGTTATTGACAAGTCACCGCTCAAACCGACGACGGTATCAAGTTTATCACCACGAACCCGGAACATTCTGCGCCTGGACGGTGCAGAAACTGTTTTTCTGCGCTGCAGTTCAGCAGACATCTTTTGCAGATAAGCTGCAGCTGGTGGTGCAGAAGTTCTTTCCTCGGAAGCCTCATCGGAATCCTGTTGACTGAGAATTTCCTGATAACTCTGATGAATACCCTTCAGCTGGGACGAAACATCCTGAGTGGGATCATTCTTGATTTTTTCCAGTGCATCGGCAGCCTGAAGCATGACTGCAACCGCTTCAGGAGTCAGGATTCTCTTGCTGCCGAGAATCTGTTTCAGAAAATTTTCAAACGCACGACTCCATTCCGATACCGCAGGAAACCCGACTACAAGGGCGGCTCCCTTCAGGCCGTGAACCGCACGGCGGAGGGCATCCAACCGTTTTTCAAGCTCCGGGTCAATAGAGCTCGGTTCAAGAATAATGGAAGCAAGTAGATTCAGTTGTCTACCAATGATCTCCAGGTATTCCTCAGCCTCAGTATCAAAACTGTCATGCAGAGCAGCATCGACCTGTTGCTCTGCGGCAGGTGTACCGGTGGCAGGTGAACTGATTAAGGTATGCTCATCGCCGACAATCTCCTGCCTGGAAGTCTCTCCGGGATCGACTGAACCCGTACCATGAAAATCGCAGGAGGAAGCCTTTGCCTGTGCAAAAGATTCAAGTATTCCGCCCCGCTGTTCGTTAATCCCTTCATCTGGATTATTGACAAGCGTCTCAAGCAGATCGCTTCCCGCAAACAGGGCTCGGATAACTTCCGGCGTGATCCCCGGCGCATCATCATGGAGCCAGTCAAGAAAATCCTCGAATTCATGCCCCCAGGCTGCTACAGATTCAACGCCGACAACTGCAGCAGCACCTTTCAGGGTATGCACTCCCCGGCGGACAACATGAAGTTGATCCCGGATCCCATTACTTACGGCAACAGGGGAGGAAACCGTTTCAGAAAGCCTGTTGAGCGTTGCTGCAACTGTCTCCAGATGCTCAGCAGCCTCTTCGTGAAAACTCTCCAGCAATTCCTGATCAAAGGAAACCGGCGACGGGGCGGCAGGCGTGGTAAAGCTGGATCAATCCGCAGT
>CAZQKF010000058.1:0-2866 GCA_964593645.1 uncultured Desulfobulbus sp. | reverse complement strand
GGATGCACCGGAAGCCTGTTCCTCTACAATATCCACTGATACGGCGGGATCGCCGACTTCTTTACTTCCAGCAACCACTTCAGTGTCAAGCGACATGATCCGCTGAAAAACAGATACTGTTTTTTCCTTTTTCCTGGAAATATCCGTATCAGGATCGTCGACAAGCTGCTCGAGCAGGTCGCCGGCTTCAAATAGGATTTCAATGCATTGTTTAGAGAACCCATGTGCCTCATCATGGAGCCAGTCAAGAAAATCCTCGAATTCATGCCCCCAGGCTGCTACAGATTCAACGCCGACAACCGCAGCAGCACCTTTCAGAGTATGCACTCCCCGGCGGACAACGTGCAACGGTTTCCGTACCTCGTCACTCATGCCCACGGAACCGGTGACCATTTCAGCAAGAGTATTGAGAGCACTCCCGACGGTTTCCAGGTGTTCAGCTGCTTCCTCGTGAAACCCCTCCAGCAGTTCCTGGTCAAAGGAAGACATAGATTCCCGGGAAGGTGTAGAAAAAGAAACGGGTATCTCAGGCTCAGGTTCTCCGTCAGATTCTACATCAACAAAGAACCCGGAAGGAAGAACGTCATCGTCATCATCGGTCAAGGCCGCAAACAGACCATTGTCCAAATCATCATCTGTATCATCTGTATCATCTGGCTCATCTGACTCATCAAACAGAATCTGTTCAAGGGAGACGGTTTCCTGCTCCTGCACAGGGGGAAAAATATCCCGGGCCTTTCTATACAACTCTTCGCCTTTGTCATCCCCATCGTGAAGGCCGGCGCAATAGGTGTCGATGGCATCAACCATCCCGGTCATTCCGGTGACAAGCTCCAAGTCACAGGTTTTTCTGTCTGCAAGAATGCCTTCCAAAACATTTTCAAAAAGGGAGGCTGTACTGCTTAACTTTGCCAGCCCCACCATGGAAGCTGCACCCCGGATGGTATGCGCCATGCGATGCAGCTCTTTCAAAGCAGCCTGATCACCGGTGTCTCCAACGAGTTTACGCAGATGAGCCCGCATGGCCGGCAGGTAACTCTCCACCTCACCCATAAGCTCTGCGATGATTGACTTCTCCTGTATTTCCACTGTCTACGGCCTCCTCAGGCAACCGGTATTATCCGTGACAACTTTTTGCAACTTCATGACTTCGGACATATACACTGAGTAACATCCGGCATATTCCATATTCCTGCTGACGTTTCCGGAGTTACCCGGCAACAGGATAATGCAGTTTTTCTGACTGAAGAAAGGCTTTAAGATCAAAAACCGTTACCTGCTTCTCCAGACCATCCTGTTCGTATCCTGCCAGGCCTGAAAAAAAGCTGTCGGTTCTAAACGGTAAAACAGCAGACTGCTCTGTTTCGTCTTCCCGCAGATACAACATCCGGGAGCGGACAATCCTGTTCACAGTTATAGCTATCTTCATTTCCGCGTTCTCAACAATGAGAAATGAACGAGAGGATCGAACACCCGGGGTTCGAGCACCGAGAAACCGCTCCAGATCCACAACGGAAACAATATTGCCCCGAATGTTGGTGATGCCGGAAAGCCAGGGAGCAAGCAGCGGGAGCGGCTGAAGAATTTCAAGTTCACCGGCTTCAACAACCGCATCCAGGGGTATGGCCACTTCCTGTCCAGCCAGCTCTACACAGATATGACGGCCAATGCTTTGCTGTCTCCCCTTTGTACCGTCATCCTCTGTACTTTGAAGAGGATCAACAGCTCCGGCGATCTCCGTATTAATCAACCCAACAAGATCATGCAGGCTCATACCGGAACCCGGCTTCATCTGCCCGGAAACATGCCCTGCCTTTCTGCTGGAAATATTCTTTTTCATGCCGATTTACCCCTGGCCGAGAAACTTCTTGACCGACGCAAGCAAAACCTTTTCATCAAACGGTTTGGTCAGATAAATATCCGCCCCTTGTTTTTTTCCCCAGAATTCATCAGACTTCTGATTTTTGCTGGTGAGTAATATAATGGGAACATGCTTGAAATCCGAAGAGGACTTGATTTTTCTACACGCTTGAAACCCGTCCATTTTCGGCATTACAACATCCATTACAATCAGATCAGGTTTTTCCTGAACGACACTGCGCAAAGCCAGTTCTCCATCAGTTGCGGTGATGATCTCACAGGCCAGCGTCTCCAGTGCACTGACGATCAGCTTTAATTCCGTGGGACTGTCATCAACTACAAGTATTTTTCCAGCTGCCATATCTCCCTCTCTTATCCTGTCGGTTCTATCAATACTTCTTTTCAATTACTTTCCGGCCATGGATTTCCGCTTCATTTTTCAGCGAAAAAAATTACCCCTTACAACTAAAATCGTAGGGGTTTTACTCCTAATCAAGATACTTAGTGACCTGCTGCAGGAGTATTTCCGGTTTAAACGGCTTAGTCAGATAGGCACTGGCCGCAGAAAAACGCCCTCTAATTTTATCTTTAAAGCTGTCCTTACTCGTCAACATGATAACCGGAACTTTTTTAAATTCGCTGTTTTTTTTCAGCAAAGACAAAATTCCATATCCGTCAAGAGACGGCAGCATCACATCAAGAAGAATAAGATCCGGCCGTTCATCATTAAGTTTGCTTAACGCTTCAACACCATCTCCAGCTTCTATGACAAGGTATCCATGGGTGTCCAGCGTCATCTTAATTACCTTTCGGGTTGTCGGACTGTCTTCCACCACAAGTATCTTTTTTTTCCCGGTATCCGTCCCCAGAGTCGGCAAAGTCGAACGCCCGTTATCAACTCGTTCGGTTTCTACGGTGACCTGCTGTGAAGCTATATAAGTCACGATCCGACGAACAGTATTTGCATAGACCCTTTCCCCTTCTCCAGCACATTCCTGCACCTGCT
>CAZQKF010000057.1:0-9035 GCA_964593645.1 uncultured Desulfobulbus sp. | reverse complement strand
ATTGGAGATACTTTTGGCCGAAAAAAGGCATTGCAGCTCTCCATAACCCTGATGGCCATCCCTACGGTGCTTGTGGGATGCCTGCCTACCCATAATCAGGTCGGTGTGTATGCTGCCGTGCTGCTCATCCTGCTTCGTCTCCTGCAGGGAGTATCAGTGGGCGGTGAACTGATCGGTTCGGTTTCATATCTGGTGGAAACAGCCCCACCCGACAAAAAGGGACTTCAAGGAAGCTGGAGTCTGTGCAGTGCCATTGGCGGTATTCTTCTCGGATCGTTACTCGTCACAGTCCTGACCAATACCTTAGGTCATCAGGCCATGCAGAGCTGGGGCTGGAGAATACCCTTTCTTGCCGGTATTCTGATCCTGGCCATGGGTTCCCGGCTGCGCAAGGGACTGGTCGAGTCCCCCGAATTCCTCACGGAACAGAAAAAAAACCAGCTCACCCAATCACCCCTGAAAGCGACTGTCTCTGAAATGCCCGTCCATATTCTCCAGTCATGCCTGGTCATTCTGCTCTTTTCAACAAGTTTTTACATGCTCTTTGTCTGGATGCCCACGTACCTTTCCAAAATCGTCAACCCGCCGGTTGAACATGCCATGTTGGTAAACACGTTGTCTATGATTCTGCTCATCTGCGTTATCCCACTGGCCGGCACCCTTTCTGACATTATAGGCCGAAAGAATATCCTGATGGCAGCCACTGTTCTTCTGGGGATTTCCGTATACCCGCTCTTCCGGGTTATAGATCATGCCGGCATGGCAACAGCCCTTGCTGTTCAACTATATTTTGCAATCCTGGTCGGGGCTCTCCAAGGGCCAATGCCTGCTCTGCTGGTCGAAATGTTCCCCACCCGTTACCGGTATACCGGTGTCGGAATCTGCTACAACCTTTGCCTGGCTCTGTTCGGTGGAACATGCCCGCTGGTCAGCACCTGGCTGATCCAGCGAACTGGAGATCTTGCCTCGCCTGCAGTGTACCTGAGCGGCATGGCTTTCCTTTCCATGATCGGACTTTTAACCCTTAAAACCGGAGCAAACAGGCAATTGCTCCACCTGTATCGGGAATAATTCATGACAAAACACAAAATACACAACGTCCGTTTATCCCTGTTCTTTTTTCTGACAATATTTCTGTTCCCTCAAGTAATACCGTCAACACTCCATGCTGCGGTCAACAAAATATATTGGGCCAATCTTGACACTGGAAAAATCCAGCGGGCGGATGCAGATGGAAGTAATATCGAAGACTTGATCGACGCACCATTACCAGCCGCCATTGCCATTGAAAGTTCGGGCAACAAAATGTACTGGACAGAGGACACACCAACAATAATTAAACGAGCCAACCTCGACGGCACCAATGTTGAGACCCTGGTTAATAACGACTATACTTACATTCAGGCCCTTGCCCTGGATCTAACTCATGGAAAAATTTACTGGACAGACTATGGGCTTGCTGAAATACGACGTGCTGATTTAAATGGTACCAATCAGGAAACCCTGGTTTCAACCGGGTTGCTCCACCCTCTGGGCATTGCTTTAGACTCTGCTAACAATACAATGTACTGGGCAGATATTGGTACGAATAAAATCCAACGGGCAAACCTCGATGGGAGCAATGTTGAAGACCTGGTTATCGGCCTGGATTCTGTCGCTTTCCTGGCCCTTAATGTGACCGGAAACACAATATATTGGACAGATCTGGTTGGGAAAAAAATCCAGCGGGCCGATCTGGATGGCTCTGCTGTGCAGGATGTGATTGCAAGCGGCCTGAGCAATCCACTAGCCATAGCCCTGGATATAACCAGCGGAAAACTGTATTGGACAAATTACACAAACAACGGATCAATAAAACGGGCCAATCAGGACGGATCATCGCAGGAAGAGCTTGTTACGAGCAATCCAAATGGTCATTATTTGGGAATCGCGCTTGATTCTTCGGCGGGTACAGATACAGTAACAGCAGTTACCAGTGACACGCCTGACCCGACCTCAGTTGGTGAATCATTTACTGTGGGAGTTTCGGTAACCGGTACCGGTACGCCCACGGGGACTGTTACTATTGGTGACGGAGATGGAAACTCCTGTATCGCCGGTCTGGCAGGAGGTACAGGCAGCTGCAGCCTGAACGCAACCCAGGCAGGAACAAAAATCCTTACAGCTGTGTATTACAGTGATGATACCAGCCGTAACTCCAGCAGAGGAACTGCTGCGCATGAGGTCGGCAAGGCTGATTCCACAACCATCATTTTAAGTGATGATCCTGATCCTTCGGTCTCCGGCCAACCGTATATGATCATGGCCCGGGCAGAATCCTCCAGTGGAGTTCCTACGGGCACAATTGTCGTTGATAACGGGATTGACAACTGTACAATCCCGACAGCTCAGGGTGGCGGCTGTACCCTGACCGCGACCGGCGGCATGGGCACAATTCTACTGACAGCCTGTTACAGTGGTGATAACAATTTCTACCCCAGTTGCAGTCCTTTTGAGGATCACAGGATCACGGCCCCCAGTACTACGACAATTACAGGACACTTGCCGGAGCCATCAGAAATAGGACAGCCCTATACCATATCGGCGACTATAACTTCTTCCTGCGGAACACCCTCCGGACGGGTGGATATTGATGACGGTGACGGAAACAGCTGTCTCTTTTATCTTCTTAACGGTTCAGGTAGCTGTGACCTCACTTCATCCTCTTTTGGTATAAAAAATATAACAGCTGCCTACAGGGGGGATAATAATTGTGGTCCCAGCAGTGCAACAACCAGCCATATGGTCAACAGAGTTGCCACAACCATAACAATCACAGGAAATACGCCGGATCCATCGCTGGCAGGACAGCCATATACCATTTCAGCCGCAGTGTCATCTAATGGAACTCCCGATGGAAACGTCACAGTTGATGACGGTGAAGGGAATTCCTGTACAATTACTCTGACCGGAGGAACAGGAAGTTGTGACCTTGCCACATCCACGGCAGGAGCAAAAAACATGACAGCAGCCTATAACGGCACTGCTGTTTTTGCGACCAGCAGCACGACTGCCGGACACACGGTAAACAAAACTACTGCTATAATAACCTTTACCGGTGACACACCTGATCCCTCGGTAGCCGGGCAGCCCTATACTGTTAATGTGACCCTTACATCTCCCTACGTTGTTCCAACGGGTACTGTCATGATAGATGACGGAGAAACACATTCCTGCACCATCTCTCTTACGGCAGGCACCGGGAGCTGCATCCTCAGTTCCAACACAGCAGGTACAAAACAGTTAACAGCCTTCTTCAGTGGCGATGCCAACTTCAACAACAGTAAAAATACGGAACTGCACACTGTTATTGTTTCAGCAATAGAGATCTCTGGTAAAGGGCAGCCTGTCATAAACGGTTCAACAACCCCATATCCAAATAACGGCACAGATTTCGGCTGTATTTCTCTAACGGACACGCCGAAAACCCAAACATTCACAATCAGAAATTCCGGATTAAATGACCTGATTCTCAACGGCTCTCCTCCTGTAACATTGCAAGAGGGCAGACATTTCCGGGTTAAAGTCCAACCAGCCAGTCCAATCACCAATGAGACAACAACAGCATTTCAGATAATCTTTTTACCTTTGCATTCTGGAACCGTTAAAGATACAGTTCGCATTAACACAAATGATCCCGATAATAATCCTTTCACTTTTACCATTACAGGAAAATCAACAAAAATTCTTTTATATCTTCCGGCGTTCAACATTGCCCACTAAAAGCAGGTCGACAACCGGAACAGTGTCATAAAAACAACTTACTGAAAATATATTCGTTTTCGGTAAGACCAAACACATGTGGGCTGCAATGAGAAAAGAAATAAAAATCTTTTTTTTGTTGTGTATACCGCTTCTGGCGATTTCAGGGGTTGCCTCTGCAGGAGTTGTCAACAGTGTCAGTGCGCTGCAGACTGCTGTCAATACTGCAAACAACGGCGGGGACAAAAACATCCTCATTACCGACGGTGTATATGACTTGAGCGGTATCGCTCTGCAGATAACAGCAGATGGAGTTACTATCCGCAGTGAGAATGGCGACCGAAACGCTGTTACACTTGATAACCACTATATTGAAGGCGGGACAAGCGGAATTTTCAGGATAGTTTCCTCCAATGTAACCATTGCTGATATGACCCTGCAGCGTCCATACTATCATGCCGTTCATATCAGTCCCGGCGGGACCGGTGATATAGAAAATATTGTGCTCGACAACCTGCATATCGTCGATCCCGGTGAACAGGCAATTAAAATCAATGCAGGAACCTCAGGACCGTATATCACCAACGGAATTATCCAAAACTGTTTGATTGAGCTCACTGATGCCGGACGGGATAATCTGACATACTCTGGATACCCTTGCTATACCGGAGGTATTGACGGTCACTGGGCAGCAGACTGGATCGTCATGGACAATGTCATTAAAGGATTCTGGTGCAGTGACGGTCTGTCTGAGCATGGAATTCATTTCTGGAAGAATTCAAGAGATATCCTGGTGGAACGTAACACGGTCATTGACTGCGACCGGGGTATTGGTTTCGGACTCGGTTCAGATGGAAACAGCGGCGGCATTATCCGCAACAACATGATCTATCACGGTACTGACCACGGCTTTGCCGACGTGGGGATCAGCTTGGAGTCCACCCCGAATGCCCAGGTGTACAACAATACCGTTTTCCACGAACATGGATACAGCGCCATTGAGTACCGTTTTACCGCCACCGCCAACGTGCTGATCAGCAACAACCTGACAAACCGTGCCATATCATTGCGGGATAATGCTTCAGGCATAATTGAAAACAATGTGACCAATGCTGAATTGTCCTGGTTTGTAAATCCTGCCGCTGGAGACCTGCACCTTGCCGCATCACGCGCCGACATTGTCAACCAAGGCCGACCAGTTACCGGCCTAACCGATGATTATGACCGGGGAGTCCGGCCCTATAACGGCGGGTATGATATCGGAGCCGATGAATTCGGTTCTTGGAATTACGTACCCCCACCCCAAAAAGACAGTGGTATTACCCCGATTATATTTTTACTCCGGCCCAGAAAAGAATAACAACACCACGCCGTTACAAAAAATATCTGCACTTTCAGATACTTACTGCTTAAATGTAAATGTATAGGCAAAGTCTTTTGCATTGAGCCAGTCAAGAGTTGTATCGCCGATCTGAGCGTAAGGATAGCCGAAGGTGTTTAGGGGGGCCCCCTGTTGGGGCGGGTTAAGCTGCAGATCCCGTCCCACTGCAAATTTTACCCGATACTGATCCCAGCCACCCCAGAAATAGGCGCGGTATTGCTTTGCCGCTGCATCACCCAGGGCAAGGTTTTCTTTAAGCATCATTTTGCGAACATCAGCCGGATCAACCGGCACCCAGTCATAGCCGGGTAAGTAAAATTCCGCCCAGCAATGCTGCCAACCGGTTATATCAACGTTGTCTTTTTTTCCCAGCCGAATCCCAAATACTTCACGGGCAGGCATACCGGCTGCCCGGCAGAAAGCAACAAACACCGAGTGAATATCCGTACATTTTCCGCCCGGACGGTCAAGTAGAGAACAGACATCACCCGGACCGCAGCCTTTGGTTGTCGGATCACGGTACATATTTGAGCAGGTCCAGTCATAGATAGCCCGGGCCTTGGCAAGGACTGTTGTTTTCCCTCTGGTTATCTGATCTGCCAGCACCTTGACCTTACCGTCAATGGGGCCCAGGCTTGTCGGCCCCAGGTAGCGGGCAAAATCAGCCGGGTTCCAGGCCCCTTCAGTTTTTGGGAAATTGCGACGTATGACTTCTTTGCGAACCACATGAAAAGAAAGGGTCAGCTTACGGCTCTGTATCCCCTTGTCCCATCGTGCATAGAGCATGGGGGTTGAAAATACCTGATCCGTGTACACCGCAGATTCCGTATAATCTCCAGTTACCTTGATTTTTGTGATCAACTGATCCCGATCCGAAACCGGGTAAGGTATCCATAGTTGGGTGTCCTGATTATTGTCGTGGCCGGACAGGTCAAACTCCATGAGCACAGTTCCACTTGCCTCCCGGGACGACCAGGCCGAAATCGGTAGGGACAGTACAGTCATCAGAACAAGGACAGATACAAAGACGTTCATAGATTTTCCTCCATTGAAGAACAGTAAATAAACGCCTATTCATATATTCAGATCGTTTATAATGCAAATAGGAAATTCCTATGATAAACTGGCTGAATATAGGCCTGTCATACAACAGTAATCAAAACACCGGACTTGAATGGAAATCAGAAAACTTGAAGCATTTTGTCGGGTGGTTGAGCTGAAAAGCTTTACCCGGGCAGCAAAGGTCATGCTGTTGTCGCAGCCGACAGTCAGCGAGCAAATTCGCAACCTGGAACATGAGCTGGATCAGAAACTGCTGGATCGGTTAGGCCGGGAGGCGGTGCCCACTCCGGCAGGAAACGTGTTGTACAATTATGCCGCCAAAATTCTTAAGACACGGGATGAGGCAATTCAGGCAATGCAGCAGTACAGCGGCAGAATGGTCGGCAGAATAGTTATCGGATGCGGCACAATTCCCGGCACCTATGTCCTGCCACAGCTGATCAGCAGGTTCCGCAGGATGCATCCGTCAATCCAGGCAACGCTGCGGATTACCAGCTCACGAATTATCGCAGAGAAAGTACTTTCAGGAGAGCAGGAACTGGGGCTGATCGGCGCTAGATGGAACGAAAACGGGCTTGACTGGAGCCCAATGTTTTCCGATGAACTCACCCTTGCCGTCCATCCGGATCATCCACTTGCAGGCAGAAAAACCGTTTCTTTTGATGAACTGTGCAAACACCCGTTTATCATGCGTGAGCCGGAATCGGGTACCCGCAAGGTTATTGCCCGAATCCTTGAACGCAGCGGTCTCCAGGAAAAAAATCTGCAGGAAGCTGTGGAAATCGGATCAACAGCTGCTGTTAAAGAAGCCGTCAAGGTCGGAATCGGTATTTCCATACTCTCCAAACGAGCAGTACGGGACGATACAGCCTGCGGCAGGCTGCAGACAGTCACACTGCAGGGCCATGACCTGCATCGCCCATTTTATCTAATTCAACGAAAAAACAGGCAGCTCTCCCCCGTTGCTGCTGTTTTTCTGGACTACCTGCAGCAGAATGATTCTGCGTCCGATGACAAAATCAACATAAGGTAACTCTATTTTTTGGACGTATCATCCTTCAGGATTAAGGGAAGTAGTGGTGAAACTATAACAAGATGGTCTCCCGGGCTTTTTTCTGCTACTTGAAATGACAGGACATAATCATCATCATTCACATTGCCGGCAGTATCACGGCAACGAACAAAGTATTGATAGGCGGTACCATCCACAAGACCGGTAACAACTGCAGAGTGACGCTGTGTACCCGATCCTGCAAAACTCTTTGTCATATCTGTATAACCCACATTTGCTGTTACACTATATCGGCATGTTGAATTTTCATCCGTTTGCAGCCTGAGGGTTGTACTTTTCGTTCCCGGTGCAAGTGTCCCCGAGGGAGAGCCGTCAGAACGTACGGGCGGAGTCTTGTCATCCTGCCAGCCGGCAAGACGGGCAAAGAGATGCCATGCAGCACGGCCCTTCAGCACACAGTTAAGCCGGGCAAGGTTTGCCGGGCCATCGGAATGGGCACACGCTTCGCACCCATCATAGGAGAGTACGCCGTCACCGGTGGTCAACCTGTCCAGTTCACCGTCATCATGACGGCCAAGATAATCCACTGCCCAGTTGGCATCCCGAATTCCATCTCCGTTGAAATCATAATACAGATCATCTGTTACTAATTTATTCAAAAAATACCTGCCGTCCGGGTCGTAATTTTCAAGATCGGCAAAATCAAACAAAATCCTGTTCTTAAGTGCACAATGCGCACGAATAAGTTTATTGGGCCGGTCTGAGGAATCATCTTCACCGCCGCCTTCAGCATGGCCGGTCATGAAAACAAACTGGACAGGATAGGCAGCCGCCCTGAAATGGGAACCACCCACGCTGAACTGGCTGATCAGCCATTCCATACTGTCAAGATACCGAGGGATATTGTGCCCGGCAATGCTGCACCATGACCAGATCACAACATTGATATGGTAGTTATTGGGATCCACCAACAAATCATAGGTATCATCAGCCCAGTCTGCAATGCCATTATTGTTACTATCCACGTCCCTCTGGCTGAGATCGGTTGAATAATTGTCATCCAAGCTGATTGCGGCAATATTGCCCTGGGAATTATCAACCCAGTCATACTTAAGCAAAGGATACTCTGTAAATTCTTTCAAGGCGTTCATGCCTGTAATCAACTGACTGCCGTGGGACGTGTGGGTATACAGGATATGTAGGTTTTGTTTTGCCTCGGTTATCCACTGATCAGGGATGGCGCTCAAGTCGGTTGAAAAATGATCGATGAGGATTTCAGCGGGAACAGACTTTCCAGTGCATGGAATGCACCAGAAGAAAGTCAGTACACATACTGTCAGATATCTCTTCAAAGGTTTCACAGTATTCCTCCAACAGGTAAGTAATGGTTGGGAAGCCCAGCGAGACTTGTGTCAACATCTTGTACTCTTTCAATGGTAAAAGTATATCTCACAACGGCTCAAACGACAAGAGTATCTTCAAAAAATAAGAAGTTACAGTGAGTTATGGAAATAAGCCGACAAAAAAACTAAGCAATACTGATTCCACAACACAGCAACCAATCCACGCCACTGTGGCACAGTTAGCCGTTATGCACGGCTTGACGGAACTCCTCAAAAACACACAGGAAAAAATCTTTGTAGAGTTACTCTATCATACCGTGTTATACTGCAATTTTTCGACAGAAAAGAATCTCTTACAAACTCTTTCCAACAATTCAGTTATGAAAATAAAAATCGGCTCCAGAAAGAGCAAACTGGCCATGTGGCAGACCTATTACGTTCAGGATCAGCTGACCCTGGCCGGTATTGAAACGGAACTGTTTACCATGGAGACCAA
>CAZQKF010000056.1:0-9129 GCA_964593645.1 uncultured Desulfobulbus sp. | reverse complement strand
GCCACCAGATTCATCAGAATTTTCAGGATGTGAACCGAGGAGCATCTACAGCTGTGCAGGTCTGCTGCCAGCTCCGTTTTCACGGTAATTTCCGGATACCTCGTGGCAAGGGCTGCAAATTCAGGTGAGTCCAGATACTGCCGGACAAGGGTATTGATGGATAATACCTTTTTTTCGCAGGCCACCCCCCGGGCAATGGTCAATAGGTCGGCAACAATGGCGGCCGCCCTGAGCCCGGAATCTCTGATCGCCTCCAGTGCGTCTTTCCAGGGAGTATTCCCCTTGGTCTGGAGAAGAATCAGCTCGGGATAGTTAATAATGCCCGATAATATATTATTCAGATCATGGGCAACCCCGCCGGCCATGAGCCCGATTGCCTCCATCTTTTCCGCTTTGACTAACCGCTGAGACATGAGCTGCTGCTGCTTTTCTCTCTTTACCTTGTCGGTAATATCATCAGCCATGAGCAGAAAACCCGAGGAACCGCCTACACCGTCGGCATTTCGTATGACTGACAGGCGAGCCTCTATGACGGCGGATCCGTAGGTTAAGGTGAAGTTATGCACATCCTGACTGCGCAGTTTCCGCAGGGTGCGGTCGACTCTCCCAGGTAAAACGTCAGCCCGGCCTGCAGGCAGGCCGTAAGCACCAAAAACCTGTTTGTGAATCTGTGCAATAGTCTTGCCCAGAACATCCGGGGCACTCACCTGAAAAACACGTTCTGCTTCCGGGTTAAAGTATTTAACGCGCAGTTGCCGATCCGTTGCAACAATAGCCGTATGGGCAGAAGAGGACAAGATGGAATCAAGGTAGAGTGCATACTTGTTCTTCTCCTGCTCCGCCTTTTTCTGATCCGTTACATCTCGCATAAGATGGACATAGCCGGTCAGTTCACCTTCGGCACTGTACAGTGGAGACATGATCGCGGTAAAATAGCGATCAAAGCGCTGCTCATAAAATTCATGCTGCTGATAGAGTGGTACGCCGCCGTCCTGGTCATCGTCCCGGTTACCGTAAAACTTACAATATGAGGGAAAAGAGCTGCGCTGGTGCACGACCTCATAGCACTTTCGTCCGACAATTTCCTCCATGGAACTGCCGACCAGTTCCAGCATTGCCCTGTTGGCACGTAGAATAGTGGCTTCCGGATCCAGGATAAAAATCATGTCCGGGACGGCATTAAAGGTCCGCTCCCACTCCTTTTTTCCCTGGAGAAGCATCAACTCCATCTGCCGTCGGTTCTGAATTTCCTCGGTCAGGCTCTCCATCTTTCGGTTTAGATCGCCTGCCATGGTATTTAAGGCACTGCGCAGTATTGAAAATTCGATCAGAGGTGCTGACTGCTCGGGAATCCGGTATGAAATATCACTGGTTATCTTTCGGGTTTCATCAACCAGCGAATCAACAGTTCGGACAAGACTCCGGGCCCGGGCAAGAAAGGCCAGGGCTAAACATATCGCCAGCAGCAGTAGTCCCCAGTTGATGACGACCATTCGTTTCATCAGCCTGTCCTGCTTTTGCTGGACCACGGCCTCCAGCCGGATAAAGGATTCGTCCAGTTTATTATGGTTGTCTTTGAGTTGAGCAGAGAGTCCTCTGCTTGTCTTTTCCAGGTTGATCAGTTGAACAAAATTTGCATCCAGGATACGGCCGCTTGCCAGCAGTTCTTCAACCAGCAGCCCGTCCTGGGCATCAAGAGAATACTCTTCAAATGCCTTTACAGCAGTATAAAAACTGGCTATATGCCGACTAAAGGCAACATGCACCTGTTCCGGGACATCACCGCCTGTCAGCATATTAAAATCATAAATGATGTTTGCCAGTTGATGCTGAATCTCTACGGCCTGACGGATAATGTCCGGTTCCACTGCCGCCTCATCGGCATACACCTTGCGCAGGGAATCAGGTTGAGACCGGACAATTTCCGTTCGGATATAGCGCAGGTAGTTTTGCAGGGTAACAATATGATGCTCATGGATATAATGAACACTGTCAAACAGGCTGCTCAGCCGCTGCCGGGTTTCCTTGCGCAGGGCGGAAATTTTGAGCAAGCTCGCCTGTTTTTCTCTCAGGCTGCTCAACCGCTGATCCGGCAAGATTGTTTTGGATGAGTGGCAAGCTGTACATTGGCGGAAAAACTGCTCTTCCTGGTTGAAAAAAGCACCGAAGTCCTGAGCGTTTCCCAGGACTTCCTGCTCCTTGAGAATAAACTGGGAAAACCTGCTGTTGAGCTTGACAATTCTGGCGTGGATATGCTGCTGTTCCCCAATAGCTTTATTGCCGGAATAGTTGATCAGCCACAGGAGGCATAGAGCAGCAAGCAGAAGAAGAAAAAAATAAATATTATAGCGAAGACTACGAAACATTACCGGGAAGGCTCCGCCAGTTCTTTGGTTGGAAGGCCCGCTTTGAGCCAGCCCCGCATACCGTTTTCAAGAGATACTACATTGGTAAAACCCAGGGTATGGAGATAGCGCTGGAGATATTGATCACGTTTGCCGGTCTCACTGATGCAGATTACAAACCCTTTGCGGGGAATGCGGTCAATAAGGGATGCATTGTCTATGAAGTCATCAAGCTGAGCAATTATTTCATGACACGTTGTCCTGACATGGTACCGATCGCCGCCGATCTTGTGTTTAAGCAGCACCGAGGCCCTGAAGTCAATGATTGTCAGCAGGGGAGCACCATTGCTGTCCCGGCAGCCACTTTTCTCCGCCGACATAATCTTGCTCTGCAACTCTTCCGGACTAATGAGCGATCCCTGGTATTCAGGCAGCGGGGTGATGGACTCCAGAGGAAGACCGGAACGTTTCCAGTCGGTCAGGCCGCCGTTGAATATTTTAATATTATGAAAACCATGTTTTTTAATGGCGACCGCCATCTTGTAGGCAAAAACTCACCTGTAGCCCATTCAGTAAGGAATAATTAATTCATTTCGGTCTGTGCCAAGTCGCCCGATCAGCTCATCAACCCGGGCCAGGGGGAGGCTTATGGAACCAGGAATATGGGCGTCACGAAAAATGACCTTATCTAAACTGTTGACCAGGATGAAATCAACTGTACCGGCCTGCCGATGCTGCAGCATCTCAACCAACTGGCGGGTAGAGACAATATCAAAGCGCTCCAGTCCGTTTGCCTGGACAGGGAGCAGCAGAACAGTGGTTATCAGAACAAAGAAAAGATGCGTCTTCACGACAGCTCCTTACAGCAGACAGCTGGAATAAAAAGTGGCCGGCCAGCGTGTACAGTATTGTCATAATCAGATTTTAAACCAGACAATGCTGTACCACTTTGGCACGGCGTTACTTTCGAATTAAGATTACTCACAGCATATCATCTGCAATACAATAATTGAAGTGATCAAGTTAAGAAAAAGAGAGCATTCTCATTTCGCCGGTACCTGACCAAGATTTCCAATATTTATGCGATCCCCGTGCCGGAATGGATAAAAAATGGTACCGTGCGCAAATTCATACAAGCGCAACTGGTATTATGTATTCGCATACGGTGCTGTTTTTGCATGCGTACCTGAGAAGTGCTCGTAACAGGTTCAGGGCTGAGCAAAGTTCACCGTTAAGGATGCATCAGGAGAGGAAAACAGAGAAAATAGATGAAAATCAAACGTAAACTGGCAAACTATATCCTGACGGCGTTCTTTCTCAATATCTTCGCCATAGTCAGTGTCGGCGGGGTCTGTATCGTGCTGGTGCGGGATATGGCACGGGATAACACCAGGTTACAGAAGGAAAGCGAATACGTTGTCCGCCTCTACAACATGAATAACAGGGTGCAGGAGGCTATTTTTCTGATCCAGAACTCTCTTTTAAAACAGGATAACACCCTGCGCCAGTACGCCCTCACCATCCTTAACGATGTTGAGGATGAACTTGCACTCTATAAAGAACAGGAGAACGAGCTTGATCCAACCGGGCTGCGGATTTTTCTTCTCTTTCAGCAGAGTGAAGAAAATATCCGTTCCATCAAGGCACTTGTCCAGCAACATATTTCAGCCGTTACTCCGGTTGATGGCGTTGACGCTACCGTCCTCCACGAGCTGGAGACCTACGGTTATGGAACCCAGAGACTGGTTGAAAATATAAACGGAGAACATTTTAAAACCATTGAGGGACTGGTGAACGAATCCGACAATAAGATGTACCATGTCCTTTTTCTCTATCTCATCTCCTGTGTTATCGGCATCGTTGCCTCCTGCATAGGCTACGTAGTCCTGACCCGTTATACCATTATCCCTATAATGAATCTTGCCGAGGCCACGGAACAGGTTACCTTCGGCGACCTTTCGGTTCGGGTACAGACCTCTTCCCGAACCGAACTCGGGGTGCTGTACAGCAGTTTTAATCAGATGACAGAAAACCTGCAGGAACACAAGCTGCAGCAGGAGGAGTTCAACCGGGAGCTTGAGCGACTGGTCGAAGAACGGACCAGAGAGTTAAAGACATCGGAAGGATCTCTGCGCAAGACTCAACAGGACCTGGTGCGGATGGAAAAAATTGCCACCATCGGCCAGATTGCCTCCACTGTGAATCATGAAATTAAAACGCCGCTCAATGTACTGTACATGAATCTGCAGCTGCTGAACAAGGAGATCAAAAAATGCCGGGTGGAACAGGACGTTCAAAAGGAAAAAATGCTGCAGATGACATCCCTGATTAACAATGAAATTGTACGCATAAATGGCATAATAGAAGAATTTGTCAAGTATGCCAGATTTCCTGCCCCGGTCTTTTCCGCCAATAATATCAACCTTGTGGTTGAGCAAATTAAAGAAATTATCAGCCAGGTCGCCGGCAATGCCGGGGTGGATATCAAGCTGCGCACAGACGATACGCTGCAGCCTGTCTTTTTTGATGAAAAAAAAATCACCCAGGCCCTGCTTAACTTATGCATGAATGCTATTCAGGCTATGGAGCACGGTGGCACCCTGACCCTGACAACCGGTAGAAAAGACGATCTGCTGCTGCTCACGGTTGCCGATACCGGCCCCGGTATTGAGGCCGGAGATCTGGACAAAATATTTGAGCCTTTTTTCACTAAAAAAGTGCAGGGAATGGGGTTTGGCCTGGCTATTGTCCAGCGCATTGTAGAAGATCATGGCGGCAATATTACCTGCAGCAGTGTTCCGGGTCAGCACACCACCTTTACCCTGTGCATCCCTGTAAATCTTAATGCCCATTACCTGTGACAGACCGGTGAAAAATAACACGCTCACCAGCCATTCACCTACTTGCCCAAAAAAATGATGACTAAAAACAGAGTACTTATTGTCGATGACGACACCATGACCCTGCAGACGCTGTCCATGGCCCTGGAAGATGATTATGAGACCCTGACTGCGACAAACGGTTTAAATGCCATGAGCCTGCTCGGCCGGGAGGATGTTGACGTGATCCTGTCGGATCTTGACATGCCCGGTCTGAACGGCATTGAACTTCTCAGCCGGGTTCAGGCGTTGGACAACCCGCTGCCCATGATCGTTATTACCGGCCAGGGAACCATTGAAACGGCCGTGGAGGCCATGAAACTCGGGGCCTGTGATTACGTGACCAAGCCGGTCAACCTGGACAGGCTTGGACTGCTTATTGAAAAAACCCTGGAGAACAAACGGCTCAAGGAAGAAAATATACTGCTCAAGCAACAGCTGCGCGACAACGGACCGGAACTCAATATCATCGGTCGTTCCGAGGCCCTTGAAAAATGCAGACAGCTTGCCCTGCAGGTAGCAGAAACCAGCGCCACAGTCCTCATTGAAGGGGAATCAGGAACCGGCAAAGAGCTGATCACCAATATCATCCACTATAACAGTCAGGTCGGCCATGGCCCCTTTGTCAAGGTGAACTGTTCTGCATTTTCAGAAGGTGTTCTTGAGTCGGAACTGTTCGGCCATGAAAAAGGGGCTTTTACCGGTGCCGTTGCAGCCAAAAAAGGACGTTTTGAGCTGGCCGACAACGGCACCCTGTTTCTTGACGAGGTGGGAGAGATGCCGCCGTCAATCCAGGTAAAACTGTTACGGTTCCTCCAGGAAAAAACCTTTGAACGAGTTGGCGGCACCAAAACTCTCAAAGTCAATGTACGCATTATCTCTGCCACCAATAAAGACCTTGCCCAACTGGTGCAGGAGGGTGTGTTTCGCGATGATCTTTTTTATCGGCTGCGGGTAGTCAAGATAACCATTCCGCCCCTGCGCGAGCGAAAAGAAGATCTGGATGATCTTGTCAGCGGTTTTATAGCAAAATTTTCCCAACTGCACGGCAAACCTGTTGTCGGCATAACAGAGGATGCCCGGGATCTCATCTCCGGCTACAACTGGCCGGGCAATATCCGGGAGCTGATGAACTGTATTGAAAGCGCCGTGGTCATGACCCGGGGAGAACACATTTCCATAAATGAACTACCCGAATACTTGAGTTTGAAGATGCCTGTCCAGGAGGGAAGTTCTCCGGAGGGACTGCTCCATGAGCTGGAACGTAAGGCAATTATCGATACCCTGAATGCAACCCGCGGTGAAAAGGTCAAGGCTGCCAAGATACTTGGAATCGGCCTGCGCACTCTGTACAGAAAACTTGAGAAATACGAGTTAGAGCTCTGATTGCTGCAGCGCTTCCGTATAGATCTGGTTTCACGCCTTTCACAGTCTGACATCTCACCTGCCCCTGATCCACCCGCTTTTCTCCGTTTTATTTTGTCATCCTGACATTTTGTTATGCCATTTTGGCAGCCCCAGGCCATCATGCATTTGTAACATATTGATATTTATATCTTTTTAAACTGGCACGGAACTGGCTATAAAGAGAATACGAGACGCAGATAGAGCAACCTACAAAACATACTCTTACCCCTTTGGAGGAAACACCATGGCCGCATCAATTAAAAGTATCGTCAAAGAAAATCAGAAGACCTCTGTTGACACACAAGCTGAAGTCACCCGGGGAGCCATTATTTCCATGAGCACTGCCGGTGTGGTTATTGGATTGTGGTCTCTTGCCTGTATCGCAGGTGCCATGATGGAAGCAGGCGGACCTTTCGCCCTTGTTCGGGCATGGTTCAGTGCCGTAACCGGCATGTAGTACCCACCAACACATTTGGTTCCTGAAAAAAACAGTCCGCATGAGTGAACAACTCATGCGGACTGTTTTGCCATTATGACAAAATACCATGCCATAATGGCAAACCATACGCACCCATTCCTCTCTACAGGCCGCATTTCCGTTGTTTGCCATTATGGCACATAATTAGCAATTACATCTGCGAATTGATGTAGACTGTGATCATACGTCACAGCCTGCTGACCAGCAGATCCATGTTTCACGCTGCCCTTGAGCATTGAATCAACATTACCCATACCTCACTTGTGATTATTTTTGTCCGAACTGTCTTTGCCCTGGTCTTGGTTTCTCTGCTGGCCGGAGGCATGTACCTGATCAGTGTAAAGGAAAACAAGGTGCCTGAAATCTCCTATACCGCCTTCCTTCACCGTCTGGAAAACAAAGAGATAAAAACAGTAACCATCAAGGGAAACCGTCTTCTTGTCGATGATGCCTATGGCAGGCAACAATCATCCTATGCACCAGACATCCCCTCTCTCTTACCCAAATTGCTTGCGGAAAAAATAGATATATCCGGTACTCCGGATGTTCCCTCTTTCCGGTGGGTTCTTCTTTTCTTTTCCGGTACTCTAGTGGTCATTCTCATTGCCTGGTACTCCATGCTCAAAAAAAAAGACAACAGCGCAGATAACAACGATTTCGGCAAGGATAAGGCCGTGAATCTCCAGCAAAAAAATCAAAACGTTACCTTCCGCGATGTTGCTGGAATCCCCGAGGTCAAGGAAGACCTACTTGAAGTCATTGATTTTCTCCAAAAACCAAAAAAATACAGCCGCCTTGGTGCCGTTACCCCCAAGGGCATACTGTTCCAGGGACCACCGGGCACCGGCAAGACCCTGCTGGCCCGGGCCGTTGCCGGTGAAGCCGGGGTTCCTTTCTACTCCATCAGTGGCTCTGATTTTGTGGAGATGTTTGTCGGGGTCGGTGCCTCGCGAGTACGGGAGCTGTTTACCGAGGCCAAACGCAATGCTCCGTCCATTATTTTTATCGATGAGATCGACGCTGTAGGCGGTCACCGATCAGCCGGCAGCAGTTCTGCAGGCGGGGATGAGCGGGGCCAGACCCTGAACGCCCTGCTGGTGGAGTTAGACGGTTTCAGCACCGAGGAGACTGTCATTGTACTGGCGGCAACCAACCGTCCGGATATTCTTGATCCAGCCCTGCTCCGCCCCGGCCGTTTTGACCGCCAGATCAACATTCTCCCCCCTGATATCAAGGGCCGCCTGGAAATCCTGAACGTGTTTTCCCGCAAAGTGCCCCTGGCTGACGATGTCGATCTGGAGACCATTGCCAGATCTACTCCTGGATTTACCGGGGCCGAGCTCGCCTCTCTGGTCAACGAGGCAGCCATCTATGCCGGGCGTACAAATAAGAAAATGGTGGATAATGATGATTTCGAGGTTGCCCTGGATCGAATCATGATGGGGGTGGAACGTAAGGGCATGGTCATTAACCCTGAGGATAAACAGACCATTGCCTGCCATGAAGCCGGACATGCAGTTCTGACAAAATTTCTGCCTGAAGCCGACCCTGTGCACAAGGTCACTATTATACCCCGGGGCAGGGCTCTGGGCCATACCCAGCATCTTCCCCTGGGCGACAGGCATGCCTATTCCAAAGTGTACTTAAACAGCAAGGCAATCTGCCTGCTTGGCGGACGCGCGGCAGAGGACCTGCTCCTTGAGCAGCAGACGACCTTTGCAGAAGATGATTTTGAACAGGCTGTCAGCATTGTCAACAAAATGATCTGCCGCTGGGGCATGAGCACTAATCTTGGCCATGTGTCCTACGCCATCGGTGATAACGGTTTTTTAGGCGACCAGGATCGATATAACACGCTCAGTGACGACTCGGCCCGGCAGATTGACGCAGAGGTGAAGAGTATCATTGAAGCATCATACAGCAAGGCCCTGGAGATCCTGACCAGGGAACAGGACTTTCTCCGCAACCTCACCGAGGCATTGCTTGGCCAGGAGACCCTTGATAGCGAAGAGATCGAGAT
>CAZQKF010000055.1:0-9247 GCA_964593645.1 uncultured Desulfobulbus sp. | reverse complement strand
TCGTCTGTATCCGTGGTTCCATCATTTCTTCTTCGGTTTCTCCAACGGCAGGGAGTATCTCCTCTTGCCGTCATAATCAAAAAATGCATTGGCAATGGCAGGTGCGGCCGGGATGGAGCCGATCTCGCCCACGCCCTTGGCACCAAACGGGCCTTCCGGATCATTGGACTCCACGCCGATCACTTCGATTTCGGGCAGATCCTGGATCTTTGGTAATCCCAGGGCACGGTATTTACCCGATGTCAGGTAGCCGTTTTCAAGGGGTACTTTCTCAGACAGGGCATAGCCCACACCCATGGCCACGCCGCCCTCGATCTGGCCCTCAAAGAGCTTGGGATTGAGAATTTTGCCTGCATCATGGGCGGCAACGATTTTGCTTAAATTCCCTTCTTCATCAAGGATGGCCAGGTTGGTGGCATAGCCGTAGGAAATATGGGAGATGATCTTGCCCGGCTCGCCGTCGGCCTGGGTGTAGTCGCAGAGATATTCTCCTTTGTAGGTCTTGCCGGCCAACTCGGAAAGCGTTTGATCTTCCAGGTCTTTTTTCAGCCCTTTTGCCGCCTCGATAATGGCCCGGCCAAGCAGCAGGGTGCCCCGGCTGGCCGTGGTGGGCCCGCCGATGGCGCCGGATGCGGTGGTGACAAAGGGGGTAATCAGGTCAATATCATCAATACCGGTTGCCTCACAGAGCACCTGGCGGGCAATGGTGTGTACGCCCTGGCCCATCTCAGTCCAGCCGTGATGAAGGGTGATTTTGCCGCCCTCGCCGATCTCCAGTACCACCCGGCTCAGTTCCGGGATGCCGTTACCTACGCCGCAGTTTTTTACCGCTAAGGAAAGGCCCTTGTACTGCGCCTTGTCATAGGCATCTTTGACGGAGAGCAGGGTTTCTTTCAGGCCCACGCTTGCCGTGAGGACCTGGCCCGGGGCCAGCATGGAGCCGATATCCAGGGCGTTGTCAAAGCGGAGTTGCCAGCGGTCAAAGCCGCCCTTTGCGCACAGCTCGTCGATCAGGCTTTCCAGGGCAAAGGTGGCCTGGTTGACACCGAATCCGCGCATGGCACCGCAGGGGATATTGTTGGTATATACGGAGCGGGCCTCGATATCCACGGCCGGGAAGTGGTAGCCGCCCGAGGCGTGGGTTCCGGCCCTATCCATGACCGGCCCGCCCACAGAGGCGTAAGCGCCGGTATCGCCTAGGATACGGGCATGCAGCCCTGTCAGTTTGCCTGTCTCATCGCAGCCGATCTCATATTCAAGGATGGTGGGGTGGCGCTTGGGATGCATACGGATTGATTCGGGCCGGGAGAGTTTGTACTTTACCGGTACGCCCAGCAGGTGACAGGCCAGTGCCGCATGGCCCTGAACGGTCATGTCCTCCTTGCCGCCGAAGGCACCGCCGCAGTCTACTACCTCAACCTCGACCTGATTCTCGGTAAGTCCAAGCTGATGGGCGATTTCGTCCCGTTCGCGGTAGGGGCCCTGGCTCTGGGAAAAGACCTTTATGCCATCCTCTTTGGGGATGACCACACAGCATTCGGTTTCCAGGAAACCATGGTCAATGGTGGGGGTGGTAAAGGTGCCGCGTACCCGGTGGGCGGATTTGTCGAGCAGGCCGCGGGCATCACCGCGTTTGATAATCTTCTCGCCTAAAAGATTGCCGCTCTCATGGACCTTGATGGAGCTGGTGAGTGCCTCCTGCATGTCAAGAAGCGGCGTGAGCACCTCATATTCCACCTCGATCAGTTCCACCGCAGCCCTGGCCTGGGCCTCGGTCTCGGCTACCACCGAGGCCAGCACATCGCCGATATAGCGGGTGATCTCACCCTCTGCCATCATCAGCGGCCAGTCCTCGACAATGAGCCCGGAGTTGCGCCGGCCGGGAATATCTCCTGCCAGCACCACTTTTTTTACCCCATCCGCCTGCTCAGCCCTGCTCACATCAATGGAGAGAATTCTGGCCCGGGGATGATCGGAAAATTTAAGTGCGCCGTGAAGCATGCCGGCAAAGCGGAGATCATCGACAAAAGGCTTGCTGCCGACTGCCCGCTCAACAGCCTTGAATTTCGGGCTGGAAACACCGATTGCAGCTCGGTTATCCATCTCCGTCTCGCCGCCCTCGCGCAGTACCCTGGCCGCTTCCAGCACTGCATCGACGATTTTCACGTAGCCGGTACAGCGGCACAGGTTGAATCGTAATGCCTTTTCCGCTTCGGCCCGGGTAGGATCGGGATTGCCGGTTAGAAAAATCCTGGTGCGGGTCAGGAATCCCGGAGTGCAGAACCCGCACTGGACAGCGCCCTTGGCCACAAAGGCGCGGCCCAGGGTCATGCGCAGAGATTCGGGCAGCCCCTCAAGGGTGACCACCTGTTTGCCTGCAACCTTTTTCATGGGTGTGGCGCAGGCCAGCACGGCCTTGCCGTCCACCTCCACCAGGCAGGCACCGCAGGCGGCCTGTCCGGAACAGCCGTCCTTGGCCGCGGTCAGGTTGTTGTCATTGCGCAGCCAGGAGAGCAGGGATCCATTTTCATCACCTGTAAACCGGACGCTTTCACCGTTAAGGGTCAGTTCAATCATGGCATTTTCTTTTTCTTAGAAGGCTCTGGGCTCTGCCCGGTTCAAAAGACCCTGCAGAGTATCGGCTGAATTTTTCATCTTGGCAAGAAAGATCATGGCCGCAATAATATAGGGTTTGTAGCTGGCCTGTTTGTACTGCTCCACCCGGTAGCGGTCAAACACCGAGGCTTCCACCTCGCCCTGCTCACAGGAAACTCCGGTGATATCGGCGGGCAGGCAGTGCATGTACAGGGCGGATCCACCATTGGTGGTGGCCATGAGTTCTTCGGTACAGGTCCAGTCCACATGTTTTTTGTTTTGCGCCAGCAGCTCTTGTTCAAGGGTTTTGATGCCGTCAAAGTCACCATTTCCATACAGGTCGGTGCGTTTTTCCATGGCGGCATAGGATGCCCAGCTCTTGGGATAGACAATATCGGCTCCGGCAAAGGCCTCTGCCATGGAGTTGGTTTTGGAAAAACTACCGCCCGATTCCACGGCCTGGCGCGCGGCAACATCCTCAACCTCGCCCATGACCTCGTATCCTTCGGGATGGGCCAGTACCACGTCCATGCCGAACCTGGTCATCAGGCCAATCACGCCCTGGGGCACGGAAAGGGGCTTACCGTAGGACGGGGAATAGGCCCAGGACATGGCGATCTTCTTGCCGGCCAGATTTTCCACTCCGCCGAAATGATTGATGATATGAAGCATATCAGACATGGACTGGGTGGGATGATCAATATCGCACTGCAGGTTGACCAGGGTGGGCCGCTGTTCAAGCACGCCCTCTTCAAAACCCGCTTGTACTGCCTCACCCACCTGGCGCATGTAGGTATTACCCTTGCCGATGTACATATCGTCCCGGATACCTATAACATCGGCCATGAACGAGATCATGTTGGCGGTCTCGCGCACGGTTTCACCATGGGCGATCTGCGATTTGCCCTCATCCAGATCCTGTACCGTCAACCCAAGCAGGTTACAGGCGGAGCTGAAGGAAAAGCGGGTCCGGGTGGAGTTGTCCCGGAACAGGGAAACCCCCAGCCCGGAATCAAAGATGCGGCTGGAAATATTCTGCTCACGCATACCGCGCAGAATCTCTGCCACGGTAAAGGTTGCGGCAAGCTCATCGTCTGATCTTTCCCAGGTCAACAGGAAATCGTTTAAGTGCATATCCCGGTAATTCAAGGTGCCAAGATCCCTGATAAGTTGCTCGATGCCAATTTTATCCATTGGAGTACTCCTGATTTAGTTTGGTAGAATATGTGTTCCGCGGCCATCGCGGATGGCCCGGCCGATGTTTTCCGGGCTGGTGATAATGACCTGTTTGCCGCCGTTTTTTAAGAAATCAATGGCTGCTTCAATTTTCGGGGCCATGGAGCCGGGTGCAAAGTGACCGGCAGCGAGGTATTTTTCCATTTCCGCTGTCGTTACTTTACGTAAAGGCCGTTCCCTGTCCGTGCCGAAGTAGAGTTTTACCTGCTCAACAGCGGTGGAGATGACCAGCAGTTCCGCCTGCAGGTTGGCAGCCAGCAAGGCTGCGGTCTTGTCCTTGTCAATCACCGCGTCCACGCTGGTCAGTCCGATCTCGCTGCGTACCACCGGGATGCCTCCGCCGCCTGCGGCAATGACATGAAAGCCGTTTACCAGCAGCGTTTCAAGGGCTTCCTCTTCCACAATCTTTAGAGGAAGCGGTGAGGCGACCACCCGCCGATAGCCGCGATCGGCATCCTTTTTCAGTATCCATTCAGGATGCTGACGGGTCAGAGCGGGGAGTTCATCTTTACTGTAAAATTCACCAACGGGTTTATCCGGATTGTAAAAACCCGGATCCGTGGGGCTGACCTCCACCTGGGTGACAATGGTTACAGCCCGGGGCGGCAGGCCGTGTTTGACCAGTTCATCGCCCAGCGCCTGCTGGATCTGCAGGCCGATGGCGCCCTGGGTGTCGGCCACGCAGGAGCTTAAGGGGACAATATGCAGGCCCACCTCTTTACGGGCGATTTCCGAGCGCAGCATGATAAAGCCGACCTGAGGCCCGTTGCCGTGGGTGATCACCAGCTGGTAGTCCAGTTCAATCAGTTCAATAAGGTGGCTGATTGTCTCACAGATGGCCTGAAACTGATCTTCAACAGTCTGTCGGTCGCGGTGCTTGATCAGCGAGTTGCCGCCAATGGCAATGATCGCCAGTTTTTTCCTGTTTACAAAAGCGGCCACAGGCTATTTGCCGGTATACATATCGGGCAGGGCAGCATACAGGGCGGCGCAGCGGACAAGGTCTTCTTTCCAGGTTTTTTCGTTGGGCGCATGGGCCTGGGCCTCTTTGCCCGGGCCGAAGCCGACGGTCGGAATATCGTGCATACCGGTGATAGCCACACCATTGGTGGAAAAAGTCCACTTATCGATGCGTGGTTCTTCCTGAAACAGTGCTGTGTAGGCCTCAGCCGCAGCCTGGACTGCCGGGTGGTCTTCCTGCACTACCCAGGAGGGGAAATAGCAGTCCGTGGGATAAACCAGGCCGGTGTAAGCGGGCGTGTCATATTTGTACATGGTCACTTTGGCGTCTGCCGCCTTTGCTGCAGGCAGTTCTGCAATCTGGGACAGGGCCAGCTCGGCATCTTCACCCGCGGTCAGGCGACGGTCGACTGAGACTGCGCAGCCGTCAGCCACGGCGCAGCGGGAGGGTGAGGTATAAAAAATTTGAGACACGGTCAGTGAACCTTTGCCAAGAAATGCATCATCCTTGAGACGGGTGTGCAGTTCTTCCAACTCGTTTAAAATTTTTGCCATCTTGAAGATGGCGTTGTCGCCGCGTTCCGGGGCGGAATCGTGGGAGGATACTCCTTCCACCTCGACCCGGATCTCCATGCGCCCCCGCTGACCGCGGTAAATACCACCGTCAGTGGGCTCGGTGGAGACGACAAATTCCGGTTTGAGGCCCAGTTCCTTAATAATGTACTGCCAGCAGAGTCCGTCACAGTCCTCTTCCTGCACCGTACCCACCATGACCACAGTGCAGTCATCGGCAAGGTCCAGCTCTTTGATGATTTTTGCCGCATACACCATGGAGGCCATACCGCCTTCCTGGTCGGAAGTGCCGCGGCCGCCGATGCACTCGTCATCCTCAAACCCCTCGTAGGGGTCAAATTCCCAGTTGGAGGCAACGCCGATGCCGACGGTGTCGATGTGAGCGTCAAAGGCGATCAGACGTGGCCCGGAACCGATATATCCCAGAATGTTGCCCATGGGATCGATTTCGACTTTATCAAAGCCGACTTTTTCCATCTCCTCTTTGATGCGGAGAACGACTTTTTCCTCCTGACAGCTCTCGCTGGGAATGGCAACCATATCACGGAGGAATCTGGTCATCTCGGGTTCATACGTACGGGCAAGTTCTTGAATTTTTGAAAAATCAGGATTGGACATGGGTGTGTACTCTCAAATGTGTATGGAGGTCTCCGGCAGAACATGATTGTTCTGCACCGAAATGACCGGGGATCAATGACTCAATCAACAAGCAGACAAATATTTTTACAAAATGTATAATATTATGTCAATGTTCTTTTCTCTCTCAAGTCGGGAAAAGAAAAGATTCAGTTGTGGAAAATTTGTAAAATTTACGAAAATAAGGTGATATAAATGGTATTATCTGGTAAAATTGCACTCCAGTTTTAAGTGGTAACTATTTTCCTCTTGTCAGGAAATTTTTAAAAAATTATAAAATTAGTCCGCCGCTTACTCTTTTACCCCTATAAACAGGAAAACATTATGAGCAAAGAATGTATCAGCACCGACAAAGCACCGGCAGCTATTGGTCCTTATTCCCAGGCTGTCCTTCATGGCCAGACCCTGTATGTATCGGGGCAGCTGCCCCTTGACCCGGCCACCAAGGAGATGGCAGATGATGTCCGCGCCCAGACCCGGCAGTCCATGAAGAACATTGCCGCCATTGTGGAGGCGGCCGGCAGTTCCATGGACAAGGTGATACGCTGCGGGATCTTTGTCACCGACCTGGCAGATTTTGCCGCCATCAACGAGGAGTATGCCACCTTCTTTTCCGGTGATTATCCGGCCCGGGCAACGGTCCAGGTTGCGGCACTGCCGCTCGGCGCCCAGGTCGAAATCGATGCAATTGCCATGGTGTAGAGACCCATGGCAATTAATTATGTAGTCAACAAAAACCGCAGACAGCCCGGTTCCGGAGCCTCCCTTGCCATGCTCGCCCCGCAGGAGGCGGAAAAGGCTCGGGCCTTTCACCGCAGCTTTAGCGAATATGCACCTACGCCCCTGGTTTCGCTGCCGCGGCTTGCCGATTATCTGGGCATCGGGGCTCTTTTTGTCAAAGATGAATCGCCGCGTTTTGGTCTGAACGCCTTCAAGGTGCTGGGCGCCTCCTATGCCATCGGCCGTTATCTGGCGGGACGACTGGGCAGGGATATTGCCGATCTGACAGCAGATGAGCTTCGCTCAGACAGCATACGACAAGAGCTCGGCGAAATTACCTTTACCACGGCCACAGACGGCAATCACGGCCGGGCCGTTGCCTGGACAGCCCGCCGGCTTGGCTGCAAAGCTGTCATTTACATGCCCAAAGGTTCCGACCCTGTTCGGCTGGAAAATATCCGTGCCCTCGGTGCCGAAGCGACCATCACAGATCTCAACTATGACGATGCGGTCAGGTTGTCTGAAAAGATGGCCGGTGAGCACGGCTGGGTGATTATTCAGGATACGGCCTGGTCCGGCTATGAGGATGTGCCGACCTGGATAATGCAGGGTTACACAACCCTTGCCGTGGAGGCCCTGGAACAGATGCAGGACATGGGCACAACGGCTCCAAGCCATGTCTTTCTCCAGGCCGGAGTTGGCTCATTTAGCGGCGGAGTGCTCGGTTTTCTGGCCGCAAGCCTGGAAAAACTTCCCACGGTGACCATTGTTGAACCTGAAAAAGCCGACTGTATTTATAAATCCGCATTGGCTGGTGACGGCAAACCGCACACGGTGACCGGTGACCTGGACACCCTGATGGCCGGGCTGGCCTGTGGTGAGCCAAATACCATCAGCTGGCCGATTCTGCGCGATTATGCAGCCGTCTATGTCTCCTGCCCGGATTATCTGGCTGCCACGGGCATGCGGGTACTGGCCACACCGCTCAAAGGTGATCCGGTAGTTATTTCCGGAGAATCCGGAGCAGTGACCACCGGCCTGCTTCACCTGCTCATGGAGGCTGAAACCGGCAAGGCGGCTGCCCTGCGCCATCAGCTTGGTCTGGACCGGGATTCCGTGGTGCTGCTTGTCTCCACCGAAGGTAATACCTCTCCCCGTGCCTTTCGTGATGCAGTGTGGTATGGAGAGTATTCGGACCGGGAACCATCAAGACGAAAAAAATAGGGAACAACAGGGACAGGAGCAACCCTTCTGCCTTGCAGCCGAAGACTTCCATGACACAACAGACGGAAAAAAAACAGATTTTTGAAAATCTGAAGAAAATTGCCGATTCCATCCATGCCCTGTTTGGCCCCAACAGCGAGGTGGTTATCCATGACCTGGCCGATCTGCAGAAATCCCTGGTTTACATGCGGGGCGACGTGACCGGCAGGGATGTGGGCGCACCAGCCACCGATCTGCTGGTCAAACTGGTGCAGCAGGAAGGGGAGCAGCTCGATTTTTTTCATAACTATAAATCAGTTACCCCGGACGGCCGCTGCCTCAAGTCGGCAACAACAATCATCCGGGACAGCAGCGGCAAACCTGTAGCCGCCTTTTGTATCAACCTGGATACCAGCCAGTATTTTAACGCTATCCAGGCGCTGCTTCCCTTTATCCATGACCTGGAAACCGGGAAATATCCAAGCAAGGAAACCTATGCCGAGTCGCCTGCCGATACCATCCGTACCCTCTTTGTCCGTGCCGTGGAAGAGATCGGCAAACAGCCGGGTGCCATGTCCATAGAAGAAAAGACCAGGTTTATTGAACTTATGAAAAAAAGCGGTGCATTTCAGTTCAAGGGTGCTGTCAGTCAGGTGGCCGCTCTTCTGGATGTAACCAAATGCACGGTCTATAATTATCTGAAAAAAAATTCCTGAAATGCCGGTAAAAATGCCTTCAGTTGCCGGAATCATTTTAGCTGCAGGAAAGAGCAGGCGCATGGGGCGTAACAAACTGCTCCTGCCCTGGCAGGGAAAACCCATTCTTCAGCACGTCCTTGACAGTGCCGCCACATCCCCGCTTGCCCCTCTTTTCCTGGTCCTGGATCAGGAAAACCCATTGCTTACCGACCAGATAGAGTCCGGGGCCTGCCGATTGGTGCCCTGCGGAAGCACAGTGTACAGTGATTCGCTGAGAGCCGGGCTTTTGGCCCTGGATGATCAATGTGCAGGTGCCATGTTTCTCTTAGGCGATCAGCCTCTGGTCACCAGTGCGACCATCACAGCGCTGATCACCGCTTTTCAGGCCGAGCCGGAGCGCTGGGTGGCACCTGTCTTCCAGGGCAGGCGCGGCAACCCGGTGATTGCCCCCCGCTCATGGTTTGGTCGTATCGCAGCCCTGAAAGGGGATACCGGACCGCGCAGATACCTGAAAGATCCTGAAGCCCGCCTGAAATTGGTTGCAGTTGAGGATGAAGGGGTGGTTTTTGATATTGACTCGCCCGAAGAGTATAAGGCATTGCAGGAACGATAAGCGGTAGAGGAGA
>CAZQKF010000054.1:0-9251 GCA_964593645.1 uncultured Desulfobulbus sp. | reverse complement strand
AATGAAAACCGTGGGCAACGTGGATATCCCACAACGGGCTTTCCTATCAGTGCTTAAATCAGATCAATAGCCGCCAGTGTCAACACAGGGCATAAAAAAAGGGAAAAGAGATCAAATGACCCTTTTCCCTTTTTATATTCACTCAACTGGGGTTCAATTTCTTACGGCGCATCTCCTGCGGTGCGAAATCCCGGGCAGCGCGGATGACCAGTTACATCAATGCCTTTCTGGCACATGATGCTCAAGATTTCTTCTTTGCTGAAAATTGAATTCTGCTGCTTGGTTACAAATACCAGGCAGTCTTTACAGATGTTGAATGAACATACATCAAGCTCGCGCATCGCCTCCCAGCATGGCTTGGAAGAGCGATAGGCCGGGCACTTTTTAGCCTGCTCAGGTTCACATTTCATGATCTCCCAGCAGGGCCAATCTGATCGAAGTGACATCAGATTCCTCCCTTTTTCGTTGCCCTGTTTATAAAACTCATTTCAAGTGCACTTTGTATCAAATTCATACATTTACCGCACTTCAAAACGCCTCTGTTGCAACACTAAACTGAATTTTTAGCAACTTTGATCGTATAATGCAAGCCTGTTACGCAATTCTTCGCAGCCCAGCCCACTTTTAGACGAAAAAATCACCCGCTCTTCAGGGCGGATTGTCAAGGCGGCATCAAGGGCTGCTGCATGCTGCATCTGTTTGTTTTTTGATAATTTATCAGCTTTGGTATAAATGGCCAGTGCGTTTATGTCATTATAACGCAGCCAGTCAAGAAGTTCCCGGTCGTAGGCTTTCAGTTCATGGCGCAGATCAATAATAACCACAACGCAGGCCAAGGGCTCTCGTCCCTCAAGATAACTACTGATCAGCTGTTCCCAGGAAGCCTGAACATTGCGTGACACCCTGGCAAAACCGTACCCTGGTAAGTCAACAAGATACAGGCCATTGTCCACTTCAAAAAAATTCAGGCTCTGGGTCTTGCCGGGTTTGGAACTGGTCTTCACCAGATTTTTACGGTTAACCAGCTTGTTGATCAGGCTGGATTTACCCACGTTGGATCGCCCGGCAAAGGCAATCTCCGGGTACAGGGGGGCGGGCAGCTGCTTTAAGCTGAATACTGAATCAAGAAATGAAACTTTGCTGAAATTTATCATTTCACTGTCGCTCTGTCAGACAATAACACCACATGATTAAATAACCTTATTGAGTGAGTATTCGATGATCCCCTCTGCTCCAATCTTCTTCAGCTTTGGGATTAAATCACGAACCTGATGTTCCGAAATAACGGTTTCAACGGAAAACCAGGGCTGTTTATAGAGTTGGGCAACTGTCGGAGCAGTTACACTGGGTAAAATATCTAAAATATCTTCAAAACGCTCTTCCGGGACATTCATCTTCAAACCGACAATCTTATCCGCTCGAAGCGCTCCCTGCAGCAGCATGGCAATATGATCAATTTTATTCTTTTTCCAGGGATCAGACAGTGCCTCTTTGCCGGCTATCAGCTGGGTGTTGGACTCCATTAATTCATAAATAATCCGCAGACCATGGGCTCGGATAGTGGTTTCCGTCTCCGTCACCTCAACAATGGCGTCGGCAAGGCCGGAGACGGCTTTTGCCTCAGTTGCCCCCCAGGAGAAAGAGATATCTACTTTTATACCGCGCTCTGCAAAAAACCTGCGTGTCACGTTGACCAGTTCCGTGGATATTCTTTTGCCGTCCAGTTGTTCAATACTGGTTATATCAGAGTCGCCGGGCACGGCTACCACCCAGCGGGTAGGCCTGTTACTGACCTTGGAATACACCAGCTCTTCAACAACAGTAACATCAGAGCCATTTTCCAGGGTCCAGTCCTTGCCGGTAATCCCGGCATCAAGCATACCGTCTTCAACATAGCGAGACATTTCCTGGGGACGACAGATGGAAATAGAGAGTTCCGGATCATCAATCTCAGGAAAATAATTCCTGGACATCATTTTGATCCGCCAACCGGATTTTTCAAACAATGCAATGGTTGCCTTTTCCAGGCTGCCCTTGGGAATCCCCACCTTAAGTACACTCATACCAACCTCAATAAAATCAAATGAAAATAATGCGCAATCAACCGTACACTGCTGCCGGGTCAAACAGTGGTTTTCCCTGAACTTCGAGCTCATTACCGGCTACCCGGCGAAAAAAACAGCTGCGATACCCTTTATGACAGGCCGCGCCCCCTACTTGCTCAACTTTAAAGACCACAGTGTCCTGATCACAGTCCACATAAATATCCAGAATACGCTGGATATTGCCTGAGGACTCGCCTTTCAGCCACAGTTTGCCGCGCGAACGGCTCCAGAAATGTGCTTTGCCTGTTTCCAGGGTCTTTTGCCATGATTCTTTATTAATATAGGCAAGCATCAGCACTTCACCTGTTTCGCTATCCTGAACTATTGCGGGCAACAAACCGTCTTCTGATTTTGCAAAATCAAGTTCAATCATTACTTACTGTGTCCTTATACTCAAATCTTGGTGCCTTTTGAAATCTTCCCTGCGATTTTCCGTTTATTTTCTTTTTCCAGAAAAACGATCATGCACGACGTCCTGTATCGACAGTAATCGCCGGGATGGCGGCAGGATGCCTGCTCAGCCTCCATTGTCTCATGATATTTACTACATTCCACTTCCATATGCATTCAGTCCTTATGGAGAAGACTGCAACTTTTATGCGTTCATTCGCTCTTTGTCAAGCTCTGCACATTGATATAATGCGGTGTTGTCAAAATAATATTAATTTTATAGAGTAGCGATGTTTAATTCATCAACCTAACCCCCAGAGGAAACACCATGTGCCCAGTTACCTTAACAGATACAGTGACAATATCCTACACCGCAGCCCTGGAAAATGGCGAAATAATAGAAAAAAGCCCGGAAGACAAACCCATCACCCTGTCCATTGGCGGCGGCAGGCTTTTTCAGGCAGTTGAAGCCTGTCTGTTTGGCATGGAACCCGGCGAAACCCGTACCGTCCATGTCCAGCCTGAAGATGCCTATGGCTTTCATGTTGAGGAACTGGTTCAGGAACTCCCTGTATCCGGTTTTGCAGGCAAAATTGATCCTCAACCGGGTATGATACTGGCAATGAACGTTCAGCGGGACAACGATACCCATAAAGTTCCGGCAACAGTCGTGTCGGTAAACGATGAAACCGTAACTGTGGACTACAACCATCCCCTGGCCGGCCAGGTAATTGTTTATACGGTTTTTTTAAATGCCATCAACGACTGAAGCCTGCACCTCTGTTCATCAGGCCCAGTCAGTTGTTGCCTGCCGGAAACCGGGCTTCTTTTTCTTCGACAAAATAGCAGAACCGATCCCAGTTTACCTCCACACCGGAAACCGGGCAGCGCAGCCCTGCTTTTTTGTCACCTACAGTGGTGACAACCCAGTCCCCCTTGCGGGGGCCGTCCTCAATATGAATTTTCTGTCCCGGCTGTAAGGGGTACCGTTTGAAAACCACTACCTGATCAGACATTCCATTGCTCCTTTGTATTGTCTCGGTGATTACTCAGCACAGTATAAACAACATCGCCGGAGACGTCAAAAGGATGGCAGTATAAAGACACCCATCAACTGCGTAATTTTTCAACAACTTAGTAATATGATCACTCAACCACAAAAGGATGCCGACACTGTCACCCCGGCCCAACGCCTTGACCTGATAATTAAGACTCTGCGTGGTAGTCAAGGCTGTCCATGGGACCAAAAACAGACACCGCAAACCTTAAAAAAGTACCTGCTCGAAGAGACACAGGAACTTGCCGAGGCCATTGACCAGGGAGATCCTGGACATATCTGCGAAGAAATCGGTGACCTGTATTTTATTTTAAACCTGCTGACTCTGCTGTATGAAGAACAGGGCGACTTTACTACAGAGGACGCCTTAAACGGTATTATCAAAAAAATGCTTCGTCGACATCCCCATGTCTTTGATCACAGTACCGCCTCTACCGAAGAAGAACTGCGGGAGCAATGGGAACGGATCAAGACTGAAGAGAAAAAACAAAATAACTGCTGAGTTGCCATCGGGTTCGCGGGATGCTCCTTTATTTTTATTGACACCCATGCAGAGACGATGTTATATGCACTGTTTCACTTAATTAACCTTCTCGCTCTCCCGACAGGATAGAAGCGAGGGCCTTTTTATGACCACGAGGAGGAATCATGCGTCATTACGAAACCACGTACATCCTGCGCCCAAATCTGGGCGAAGATCAGTTCAACGAGATCATTGAACGAACTAATGCCATTGTCACCGATGACGGCGGCAGTGTCATTGATATCGATCGCTGGGGCATTAAAAAACTTGCCTATGAGATTAAAAAAGAAACTCAGGGCTTTTATCTGCTCATGAATTTTGCAGCCCATGGAACCACGGTCAACGAAATCGAGCGAATTTTCCGCATCGACGACAACGTGCTTCGCTACCTGACTATTAAGCTTGCAGATTCCATCGATGAAGCGGGTATTACTGCAGCCAAAGATGAGATTGCAGCCGTAGCCGCTGCAGCAGAAGCAGAAGCAGAAGCAGCCGAGACTGAAGAAACTGAGGAAACTGAAGCACCTGCAAAAGCCGCCTCTGAAGAAACCGCTAAATCTGACAAGTAATCCCCAACCGGATTCAATACTATATAAGGAGTAGGAATATGCCTCCACGCAAAAAGATTTTTTCCCGTCGCAAGGTATGCCGGTTCTGTGCAGATAAAGAACTTGTTCTTGATTATAAAGATGTTAAAACCCTGAGAAATTTTGTCACCGAACGTGGTAAAATTATCCCGAAACGTATTTACGGAACCTGTGCAAGCCATCAGCGTCAGGTGACAGAGGCAATTAAACGAGCCCGTCATCTTGCCCTGATTCCTTACACGGGATCAACCCAGTACTAAGGCCGCAACCGACAACACATGGTATGGCCTGAGGGTGGTCAGCAAAGAGGAACTGCTCAATTTACCTCGCAGGTTCTGCTGATTGCAGCGGCTTTTTTTCTGCCCTCTGCAATGTCCTCTCTGTTTGGTTGGATGAACGGCCTGCTGGCTGTTCCTGTTTTTCTGCTGTTAACACTTGCAGCTGATGAACGCACAGCAATTCGGCAACTGCGAAACGGAGTATTGATTGCAGCAGCAGGTGCCCTGGTGATAAACCAGGCTCTGCTTATTCTGTTTGCACTGAGTATGCTGCCGCTTGGCTACAGCTTGTACCGCAGCGGACAGCGTGGTGATGAACCGGTAAAAACTGCGACCCAGGGTACTATAGTTCTTGGCCTCACTTGGTTTGTTTTCTGGGCCGTATACGGTATATTAGCAGGTATAAACCCGTATACCGGTTTGGTCAACATGCTCGATGAATCTTTTGGTCGGATTATTGAGATCTATCGTAAAAATTCTGAGCTGTCAGCAGACGTTCTTTATACCCTGGAACAAATCATTACAGAAATTCGTGTCTTTGTTCCCAAGGTACTGCCGGGACTACTGGCTGGATCAGTTATTATCACGGTCTGGCTGAACTTGGTTGTCTGTAATGCGCTGATGCTCCGACTCAGGCCGGAAGAGACCACATGGCCGCAATACAGCCGTTGGAAACTGCCGGAACGATTCGTATGGACGGCCATTGCCGGAGGTATTCTGGCTGTTATAGGCCGGGGCGTCTTAGAAAATACCGGATATTGCCTGGTTATAATCGCGGCAATACTGTATTTCTTCCAGGGACTGGCAGTCTTCATACATTTGCTGGATAAATGGAAGATCCCGGGCTACTTAAGAATAGTGCTCTATGTTATTGTTGCAATCCAGAGTTACGGAATATTATTGCTTTCCGTGCTTGGACTTGCAGATATCTGGTTTGATTTTCGAAAATTAAATACAGATGAACAGCTAAACAACTGACACTGACAATGTGTGAGTTTATTTCACAGGTAAGGATACAATAATGGAAATTATACTGAAAACGACAATTGACACCCTGGGCCAGGAAGGCGAAATCGTAAATGTAAAACCAGGGTATGCCCGCAACTACCTTATTCCAAAGGATATGGCGGCTCTCGTTAACAATGCAAACCTGGCCAGGCTTAAAAAAGAACAGCAGGCTATTGTTAAACGGCTCGCTGATGAAAAGAGCAGTGCAGACGCACTCACTGCTCAGCTTGAAGATAAGGTCGTTGTTATTGCTCGTAAAGTCGGTGAGGAAAATCGACTGTTTGGTTCAGTCAATACTGCAGATATTGCTGAAAAACTCGGTGAGATTGGCGTTACCATTGACCGCAGGTCTATACTGCTTGCTGAGCCGATCAAGAGTATCGGCGATTCTCAGGTTGCAATCAAGGTCGGCTATCAGATGACAACGGAAGTTACTGTCCAGGTTGTGCCGGAAACGGCTGCTGAAGAAGAGTAACTCGCAGCGCACAGCGCGAGTTCTATCTGAAGTTTTCTGCGGATCTGCCGCCGTCATTTGACGGAACAGATCCGCAGTCGTTTTGTCCCCCTCATTTTTGTATCTTTGTACTGAACAATTCAGCAAGGGAACAAAACTTATTTTTGAGTATTACAACTTGAGTGTTGCCCCGTTATGCACGATCTGCCTCCTTCATCGCCCATGATGACGAGTACTAAAATGGTACCGCCACAAAATATAGAAGCGGAACAGGCAGTCCTCGGCACGATCCTGATTCAGGACAGATCCCTTTTAAAAATTGTAGAAATTCTCTCACCAGAAGACTTTTACCGCGACAGCCATAAGGTCATTTTTGAAGTTATGGTCTCTCTGTTTGAAAAAAGAGAACCCCATGATTTGATCACGGTAAACAGTCTGCTCAGTGACCGGAACCGCCTGGAACAGATCGGCGGCACATCCTATCTTACCTCGCTTGCCGACGTTATTCCCTTTACCGGCACCCTGGTGCACCACGCCCAGATTATCCGTAAGAAGTCGATTCTGCGGCGCTTGATTCAGACCAGCTCCGAGGTCGCGGCCCGCTGCTATGACGCCCAGGATGACATAGAAACCCTGGTTGATCAGGCAGAAAAAACTATCTTTGAGATTGCTCAAGCCCGAAAAAAACAAGGGTTTGAGTCCATGTCCAAAATCGTGCCCCGGGCCTTTGACCGAATCACCAAACTCTCTGAGCGCAAAGAGCATATAACCGGCGTTGCCACGGGCTATGAAGAACTCGATCGGATGACAGCCGGGCTGCAGGCGTCGGATCTGATTATCCTGGCCGGTCGTCCTTCCATGGGCAAGACAGCCCTGGCCATGAACATGGTCCAGCATGCCGCACTGTTTCACAAAGTTCCGGTGGCAGTGTTCAGCCTGGAGATGTCCATGGAACAGCTTGCCCTGCGTATGCTCTGCTCCATCGGCCGAATCGACTCCCAGCGCATCCGTACCGGACGTCTCCAAGATAATGACTGGCCCAAGCTGACCCGGGCAACCAGTGTACTCACGGAATCGCCGATATTTATTGATGACTCTGCCGGCTTATCTGTTCTGGAAATGCGGGCCAAGGCCAGACGTCTTAAATCTGACAACAATCTCGGTATGGTTGTGGTTGATTACCTGCAGTTGATGCAGGGTAATTCCGGCATTGATAACCGAACCCAGGAAATTAGTGATATTTCCCGTTCACTCAAGGCCATGGCCAAGGAACTTGATGTCCCTGTTATTGCCCTGTCCCAGCTCAACCGAAGCCTGGAAAGTCGTACTGATAAACGGCCCCAGCTTTCCGACCTGCGAGAATCAGGTGCCATTGAGCAGGATGCAGACGTTATCATATTTATTTACCGTGATGAGGTCTATAATAAGGCTGATGATAATCCTAACCGCGGGCTGGCTGAAGTTATTGTCGGCAAACAGCGGAACGGCCCAACCGGTACGGTCAAGTTGACCTTTCTGGCCGAATATACAACTTTTGAAAGCTATACTAATCTGCAGCCGCCTGTTGATGGATAACAGGTAGAACCAGAGTATTTGAGCGATTTTAGAGAACGTAACCATGAACGACAGCAACAATGACCGATACGATTTTAAAACTATTGAATCCCGATGGCAGCAGCGCTGGCAGGATGAGAAAACCTATAAGGTCAGTGAGGATCCTGATCGGGAAAAATATTACGTGCTGGAGATGTTCCCCTATCCCTCAGGCCGCATTCACATGGGCCATGTCCGTAACTATTCCATCGGCGATGTCATTGCCCGGTATAAGCGGATGCAGGGGTTTAACGTGCTTCACCCCATGGGCTGGGACGCCTTTGGTCTGCCTGCGGAGAATGCCGCTTTAAAACGCGGTATCCACCCTGCCCGCTGGACCTATGACAATATCGCCTACATGCGTACACAGCTCAAGGCCATGGGGCTCAGTTATGACTGGGATCGGGAAATAGCCACCTGTAGGCCTGAGTATTACCGCTGGGAACAGTTTATTTTTCTGAAACTGCTGGAAAAAGGATTGGTCTATCGTAAGGAAACTACGGTCAACTGGTGTGATGACTGCGCCACGGTTCTGGCCCGTGAACAGGTAATCGACGGCTGCTGCTGGCGCTGTGACCAACAGGTGCAACCCAAGACCATGTCCGGCTGGTTCTTTAAAATAACCGATTATGCTGATGAGCTGCTCGATGATCTGGATACGCTCACAGGCTGGCCGGAAAAAGTCGTTACCATGCAGCGCAACTGGATCGGTAAGAGCCGTGGACTGGCCTGTGATTTTAAAGTAGCTGATAGTGACGAGCAGATTACAATATTTACTACCCGGCCTGATACCATCTACGGGGTAACCTTTATGTCGCTTGCAGTTGAGCATCCCCTCATTAACGGTCTCATTGCTGGTACAGATCACGAAACAAAAGTTCGTGAGTTTATCTCGCAGACCCAGTTGGTAAAGCAGCGGCAATCCCTGGATGAAGAACCGGAAAAGCATGGAGTTTTTACCGGTAAATACTGCATCAATCCCTTTACCGGTGAACAAATCCCCATCTATGTGGCCAACTTTGTGCTCATGGAGTACGGAACCGGTGCAGTTATGGCCGTGCCTGCCCATGATCAGCGTGATTTTGATTTTGCCCGGAAATATGATCTGCCCCTACGCCCGGTAATCCAGCCCGCAGGCCAGGAGATCACAGCAGATACCATGGAGGAGGCCTGGGAAGGTGATGGCACGCTTATCCACTCTGCTGAGTTTACCGGGCTCAGCTCCACTGCGGCCAAACAGAAAATTATAGACCATG
>CAZQKF010000053.1:0-9302 GCA_964593645.1 uncultured Desulfobulbus sp. | reverse complement strand
TGTACTGATACTTCCAAGATTTTTAACAAGCCTTTTTTTGTCTACTGTTCGTATTTGGTCTAAAACTATTTGCCCTTTCTTTTTTTGAAAGACGCAAGGTATTCGTGTAGGATATTTCCTCCCTTTTGTCGTCATGGGAGCTATGATAACTGTCCCGATATAACGATTCATCTCATCAGGTGAGATAATTAAGCAAGGTCTTGTCTTTTGAATTTCGTGCCCAATTGTTGGATCAAGAGTTACCAGACAAACATCAAATCGTTTTACTTCCATTCCCAATCTCCTTCATCCCATTGTGTAGATAAAGCAGGATCAAGCAATGTGTCATCTTTATTTGAAGCCATTGCTTTAAATGCTTTCTTCCAATGTGTTCGTGGATGAGCAGGAGATTTGAGAATTAATTCGTGATTGCGTACCTCAATTTCAACTTCATTATGAAAACCACATTGTTCGAGTATTGGTTTTGGAAGGCGAATACCTTGAGAATTGCCAATTTTAATAATAGATGCCCTCATGATTTCACCTTTGGAGTTAAATTTCCCGTAAATACTCATTTAAACCGTACCTACAAAGTAATTCCGCAGTTGGATGATGTCAATGACTTTTTGAGGATAAAACCGGAAGCAGAACAGACCTGATTTCAGCAGTCATTTTTCCTGGTACGCGGGATCCAGCCGGCCTTCTTCGCCGGTTTTGAGCGTGAGCATGGCTGCCAGTGAAATAACTGCCGGCACCATAAGATACAGTGCAGGTGCAGCAGAATTGCCCGTCTGCTGGACAAGCCAGTTGCTGATCAGGGGAGAGCAGAATAAGCAGCAGAGGCGCCCAGACTCCGATCTGATCATGAACCGGTAAACAGCCCACCAGTACTGTGGGCACAGCCATCATACCGATGGAAAGCTGCAATGCCTTTTTCCGGCCGTATTTATCACCGATATGGCCGAAAATAATTCCGCCCAGAGGACGCATCAGGTAACCGGCTGCAAAGATACCGCCAATGGTATTTTTTAAAACATGCGTGCGTGCGTTGCTCATAAGGGAAACGGTTACCTTGTTACAGCTGCATTTACTTAAGAAGCAGCGTTGACCCACTATAAAATACACCGGCAACACCACCGGTCATCAGGCAGGCTAAGGTTGCAGCTGCAAGTGCCCGAAAGGCAACCTGGGTAATCTCTCTGGTCTTCTCAGGCACAATGCCGGACAGGGCGCCGACAAAGATTGCAACTGAGGCAAAATGGGTAAACCCGCACAGGGCATAGGTAGCAATGACTGCGGATCGGGCCTCTGCAAATGCGTTGTCTGCCAGCAGCCTGGCAAGATCCTGATAGGAAACTACCTCGGTCAGCACCAGTTTTTCTCCGATAAGCGGAGCAACTTTGGCTACATCTGCCGGTGACACTCCCAGCATATAGGTGAGTGGATAGGCAAACCAGGTAAGAATGAGTTTGAGCGAAAGGCCTGCGTGCAGCGAGCCCAGAATCATATCAACCAGCGCTGTCAGGCCGAGTACGGCAATTAACAGGGCGGAAATAGAGAGAATCACCTTTAACCCCTCTTCAGCCCCATTCACCACGGCCACGAACAGATTGGCGGGCTTGTCATAATGGGGTTTGATGTCCTGTCCCAGGGTTTCTGGTTCCTCGGTTTCCGGCCAGATCAGTTTGGCCATGATAATGGCTGCAGGAGCAGACAAAATGGAGGCGGAGACCAGGTGTCCGGCAATGGTTGGAAACACATCCTTTAACGTAAAGACATACAGGGCCAGCACATTGGAAGCCACTGTGGCCATACCGGCGGTGAGCAGGGTGCAGAGTTCAGACCGGGTCATATTTTTGAGATAGGGTTTAACGGTAAAGGCCGATTCCACACCGACAAAGATATTACTTGAAGCAGCCAGGGCTTCGGCCCCGGAAATTTTCATCAGCCGGGTAAAGAGCCCGGCAAAGCCCCTGATAAGTAAAGGCATAATGTTGAGATAATAGAGGACTGATACCAGGGCTGAAAAAAAGATAATCGTCGGCAGGGCCTGAAAGGCAAGGACAAAGCCCGGGGAGCCTTCAACACCTGGGGGCAGTGCCAAGGTACCAAAGACAAATTGACTGCCCCGGGATGCGCAGTCGAGCACCTGCACTACAAGATCATTGACTGCAAGAAAAAATCTACTTCCCAGCGGTACAACAAAGATAAAGGCGGCAAAGGAAAACTGGAGGGTGAGTCCCCAGAAGATCACCCGCCAGTTAATACGTCGTCGGTTGGTCGAGCAGAGCCAGGCAATAATCATAAAACCGAATATGCCGAAAAAACTTACTACATTCTGCATGGACTCCTCAAGAAACAGAAAATTTACTTTTGGGCAGGTCAAAACAAAAGGTTAAAAGGTTGCTGTCTTCATCGCGTTCATAGCTAATATGATCCGTCATTTCCCTGGCCAGAAATATACCCAGCCCGCCCACAGGTCGATCCTCAACCGAGAGCTGCGTATCAGGTGCCTGGCCGGTCAAAGGATTAAAAGGTTGGCCCTGGTCTCGGAGCTGTACACAAAAACGTGATGATTTCCCTTGCTCCAGAAGTTGACAGCCAATGCTGATTTCTCCGGGATCGTCCGGATAGGCGTAGTGCATCACATTGACTGCCAGTTCCTCCATGACAAGGGCCAGTTTGCCGTAAAGCCCTGCGGGCACACCCATCTCTTTTGCCCTGATCTGGACAAAGTCCTGGATCTCCTGCAGTCTGTCCAGGATGGCTGGGCAGCGAAGTACATCCATATTCGAGCCCTTAGCCGGCAATCGCCTGTTCCCTGGTCTCAAAAATTTTGAATATGGACTCAAAACCGGACATCTTAAAGACATCAGCCACCATGCCCTGCAGCCCGCAGAACAAGAGATCTCCTCCCTTTGCCCTGGTTTTTTTGGCTGAAGTCAACAGACTGCGCAGCCCTGCTGAACTGATATAATCAACGCCGCTTAAGTCGATAACAATGTGTATTTCATCCAGTGCTAACCAGTTGTCGCACTGTTCTTCAAATTCACTCGCAGTGGTGGCATCCAACCGGCCGGAAACATCCAGCACAAAAGTATTATCAATCTTTGTTTCAGAAAAATTCATTTATTTTTCCCCGTTATTCTTTGATGATCCACCTTTATACTTCATTGCCAGCATGGTGATATCATCGGATTGTTCAGCAGTACCGGCAAAACTGTGGATTGAACTGTTGACCGCGTCGATTATTGACTCGGGTTGATCTGCAGTAGCCGTATCGAGAAATTCGAGCAGACGTTCATCAGTATACAGCTCCTGCTGTTCGTTCATGGCCTCGGTAACCCCATCGGTGTACAAAAACAACATATCTCCGCAGGCGAGCGTAATGCTGTGGCTTGTATACTTCATGTCCGGCATGGCCCCGGCAATGGGCTCATTGATCGGTGCAATAAAAGCTGTTTGTTCCGCCGTCATTAACACCGGTGGATTATGACCGGCACTGCTGTAGGTCAACACGCCGGTACGCAGGTCAAGAATAGCCAGAAACAGGGTCACAAACATGCAGGAGTCGTTATCTTCGGCTAGATCGTTGTTGACCTTTTCAAGAATTGCTCCGGAATTTATGCCCCGCTCGGCCACAACCTTGAGCAAAGTCTTGGTCACAGCCATCAGAAAGGCTGCCGGAACTCCTTTGCCTGAGACATCGCCAACCAGAAAACAAAACTGATTTTCATCTACAAAAAAGAAGTCATAGAGATCCCCGCCCACCTCACGGGCCGGCTCAAGGGAGGCGAAAATATCAAATTCATCATGCTCGGGAAACGGAGGGAAAATCTTAGGCAGAATGCTCATCTGGATATCATGGGCAATGCGCAGTTCCGATTCAATCCGTTCTTTCTGACGGGTGGTTGTCTCCAGGTTGGCAATATATTCCTGCAAAGATCGCTGCATGAGCCCAAAGGAATCTGAAAGTTTTCCCACCTCATCCCGGGATGTAGTCCTGGGCAGCTCTGCCTGCAGATTGCCGCCTGCAATTTCCAGGGCTGCCTTGGAGAGATCATGTATAGGCCTGGTGATGCGCCTGGAGACCAGGACAATAACGCCGACAAACAATAAAAAACCGATAAGACCGATCAGCAGGGTATTCCGGGCCAGGTCGTTAACGCTTTCAAGCACCTCCTCGGTGGGGAAAAACAGAGCCAGGGACCAGCCGTCAATGGGCAGAGGCATATAAAAGAGAAAACTGGTGCTGTTGTTCTGCACATTTTTCCATTTCATAAATCCTGTCTTGCCGTCGATCATATTCCGACCTATCTGCCAGAGCTTGGGATCCTTGTGCTCCTCAGCAAGAGAAAAAATCGTTTCATTGTACAGATACTCGGATCGGGGATGATAGATAAAGGTTCCTTCACGGCTGAGCAGCATGGCATAGCCGGTGTCGTAGAGCTTAATTGTGGACATCAGTTTCTGCAGCCAATCAAGGGTGATATCTGCCGTGATCACACCGGAAAACTGTTTTTTGCCGTTTACAACCCGATAAAACGGCGCCGAATATGTTGTCATAAACGCATTTGCCCCACCTTCATCATAATAGGGCTCCGTCCATATTGGATGATCAAGTTCCCGAGGCAGTTGATACCAGTCCATGAAAAAATAACGATAGTCACCATTACCGAGCTGGGTTGTTTTGACAGCTGATGTATCGCGAAAACTATAGGGTGCGTAAAACAGCTGATCGCGAGAAAATCCATAGGGTTCAAAGGCTATTGCCATGCCGAAAATATTTGGATTGTTCTCCACAACCAGACGGGTCAGGGAGGTAATCCTGTCACTTGTCAGGGTCACATCTTCCATTGCCAGCCCGATATTGCGGACGCTTTGTTCAATGGGCTTTAAGATCACGGCCAACTGGTTGGCAACCTCCCTGCCCCGGGTACGACTGAGCTCCTCAGCCTGCTGAACAATGAGCTTTCTAGAATAAAAATAACTGTTAGCAACAACGGCCCCCAGAATCAGGGTGGAGAAAACCAGTACGATAACAGCAAGTTTCAGGGCCAGGCTGCTCTTGATCATTTGCCGGGCCCCTTATAAAATAAATCGTATTCCAGCAAAGAACGGACGGCGCGACCGTCTACCAGCTGTCTGCTGACAGTGGAAAATGTTTCCCGGCTTAACACACCGTTGTCGGCAACCACGCCATCACGAAGCATGAGATCACGCATACGATGGAACATCCAGCGCTGGTGGGCCTTGTTCACCGGCAGTCGGGCATCAGTCATGGCACGTGAAACAATCTCCAGAGCTTCCTGTTCGTGAGCAAAGGCGTATTTCCACCCTGCAAGCGTAGCCTCCAGTATCGCCTTAGCCGCAGCTTTGTTTTCCTTTAATGTGTCTTCCAGACAGTACAAGCCGTCTTCAGGAAAATCATAGGAGGTATCTTTAAAGAAAAAGGGATGCAGTTCATCTTTACGGACACCGGCAGCAAGAATGGTATGATATTCGTTGTACCACATGGCGCTGGTGGCGCTTACAGCCCCACGCAGAAACAGTTCCATGGAGCTGGCCAGGGGGATAAATTCCACCTCAACGCCTGCCTGGTCAAAGAGCATACGGGTGGGAATCTGAAATTCATTAGCCCAGATGGAAACCTTTTTCCGGTCAAGATCTGCCAGCGTTGCAACACCGCTGTCAGCCCGGGCAATAAGCATCAGACTGGAATGATGGAGCAGTTGGCCGATATTGACCAGAGGCATGCCTGCGGCGCGGCGCTCCATGGCCGTTGCCAGAAACATGGTACCGAATTCAGCCCGGCCGGAATCAAGGTAATCAGACACGATTTTATCGGGCCCACCGGCAATGATTTCCAGGTCAAGGCCCAACTTCGTATACAAACCTTTGTCCCTGGCCACAAAAAAACCGGCAAACTGGGCCTGCGGGCTCCACTGCAGGATCAGGCGCATTGGCACTGTCGGCTTTTGGGCTGTGCACGGTAGCGCAGGCAATAAGCCCAAAAACAGTACAAGACAAAAAAAGAGTATTTTCATTGCTGCCCTCCAGGAGGACAGGCTGCAAGGTCAAATTCCCGGACTCTCTTTGCCCAGACCGTACCGGACATAACCCCCTTCCAGGCCAATCGCGGATTTATATGAAACATCATGGTCTCACCACTGTCCCTGAACAGCAGATAACCACTGCTTTTTAGCCGGTTTATTGCCTCTTTAAACTCTACAGCAGAGCAGCGCAGCGCGGCAGAAATATGCCCTTGCCGAACAAGGGCATAGTGTTCATACCTGATTGAGGCGGCCAGCAGATTCATGATACGCAAGTCCAGTGCTGTCAGCCTGTTGTCCTTTGTCAACTCAGCAAACTTCACCTGGTTAAAGGTAATCCAGGAGTTGAATACAGCTATTTTTTTCGCCTGTGTCTTCTGATCAAGCCCATCAATCCCTCCTCGCAGAAAGGCATAATTCGAATACCCGTTTGCCTGGAGAAAATACTGCAGCCATTTAACCTTTGTACCGTCCTGATCAAAAATCAGCAGATTTTTGCCAAACCATATCCGGTTGGTTACGGCAGCGAGAAACGCCTCCATGGAAATATTATGGATATTCTCCAGTCGAGGTGTATACATTCGAGTGTAGATATCGCGGATATCGATAATCAACGAGTTTAACCGGCCGGCCCGTTTATTGAACTGCTCAAAGTCAACCAAGACCTTTTCGGCATAGTCAGCAGGAATGACGAGATCCGGCTGGGCCGGAGTAGTCGCCATGAGAGTTATCTTTTCCGGCGCAATCTCAAGTAAGGGAAACACACCGGTGTCATAGACATATACATTGGTAAATCCGGCATTCTGCACCAGAAGCGCAGCACGAAAGGCGCTGGTACAGGCAGGATCGTTACAATAAAAGACTAAGGCCGTATCAGAAACCTTAGCCCGATATCGGCTGACGGAATCAATGAAATTTTCATCAGACAGGAGAATATGCCGGGCCTTGCTGATATGAATGACATCAAATTCAAAACGGTTGCGAACATCAATTAAAATTGCGTCAAAATATTTTTCCAGCAGACTGTCTGTGCTGATGGTCTGGACATAGGGATAAAAAGGGCGCAGGGGAAAATCACGGTCATCTACACCCATTGCAGGCAATGCCGTGAACAATGTACAAAGCAGACAGCAGACAGCAGACACAATATATGCCCGACAGCCCCTATGATATCGACTGCAGTCAGTGTTCATTGTTTGTGTGAGTAGTTCAATAAGAGTTCGTCGCAAATACCTGAATCCATTCTCTCCCAGGAAAGAGTACAGCAAATACACCCTAAGAAGACGTCATAACGACGTACAATGCAAGGAGAAAAAAAATAAGGATATTGCACTATGCTGTGTATAAACCAAAACGAACAGAAACAATTTGCACCCCACGCTCAAATCACATAATGTTACATTATATTATGATATTAAGGATGCCTTGAAAAATTATAACTTTCGTTCCAGACCTGACAGGCGCAGACCTCGAACCATGGAAAGAATTGTACCGCAGGCAGATACGTGCAATACTCATTCATGGAAACAATCTAAACAAAAGAAAAAATGTTCACCAAAACAATAAGTTCCGTCATTGTCCTTGTGGCAGTCATCCTGATTGCAGTGTTTTTAAAGCACCTTAAGCTTATCCGCAGTAAACATGCCCCGGTTTTTTCCAAGCTGGTCACCCAGGTTACGCTGCCGGCCCTGATCTTTCATTCACTGGCCCACGCAACCCTGTACTGGGAATATGCGATTCTTGCCCTGGTGATGCTGGCCGCTGAAATTCTCTCTCTTACCCTGGCCTGGTTTATCGGCAAAAGGCTGCATCTGGCCCGGCCTCAGCTTGGTTCGTTCATGCTGGTCTCAGGATTCGGCAGTTCCGCCCTGTTAGGTTACGCACTGATCGGCCAGGTCTTTCCCGGTGACATTGCAGCCATGACCGAAGCAGTGCTGATCACGGAAGTCGGGGTTGGCCCTGCGCTGTTTACAATCGGAACCATGATTGCCATGTATTACGGCAGTTCAAGTGTTGACGGCAAGGGACGTATCATGGCCGCCCTGGCCTTTTTCAAATCGCCCATCTGTTTTGCCGTGGCAGCAGGGATTTTCTGGTCTTGCCTGGGACTGCCGGTCAAGGGCCTGATTCTAAGTCCTGTTTTCCAGGCACTTCATATCATGGCTTCGGCAAACACCTTGATGGTGGCCCTGACAGTAGGTGTTGTCCTGCAGTTCTCTGAAATGAGGGCCGTGCTGACTATGGCCTTTTTTGCCTGCTGCATCAAGCTTATCTTAAAACCAATCATGGTCTGGCTGCCCACGTTTGCTATGGATCTGCATACCTGGCAAGTGCAGATCTTAGTGCTGGAGGCGGCCATGCCATCAGCCCTGCTCACCGTTGTCCTGGCCAGCACCTATGGCTGCGATGCCAAACTGGCCTCTAAACTGGTGTTTGCAACGACCATAGTCAGTATTGCCTCCATTATTGTAATGTTTACCCTGTTGACCTAAGGCTGCAATGCAATGCGTTATCAGGGCCGGAGCCACGTCTACTCGCCGATAACTTTAACCAGTACCCGCTTCTTGCGACGGCCGTCAAACTCGCCGTAAAAGATCTGCTCCCAGGTCCCGAAGTGGAGTTTGCCTTCGGTTACGGCGACCACGACCTCGCGCCCCATGACCTGGCGTTTCATGTGAGCATCGGCATTGTCTTCATAGCCGTTATGGCGGTACTGTTCCACCGGCGCATGCGGGGCCAGTTTTTCCAGCCAGACCTCGTAGTCATGGTGCAGGCCTGCTTCATCATCATTAATAAAGACGGATGCGGTGATATGCATGGCATTGCACAGCAACAGGCCTTCCTTAATTCCTGATTCCTGCAGGCATTGCTCAACATCCGGTGTGATATTGATAAACGCCCGACGGGTGGGTATTTCAAACCACAGTTCCTTATGATAACTCTTCATAGTCGCACCTTTGTAACTATTTTTACATTTTGTATTTATGCATCAAAATCATCTCTGATAACTCCCTGAGCCTGCAAGTGCTCATAACTTCCCTGGGAGGTTACCCTGCCCTCTTCAATGAGGTACAGGTAATCGGCCTGCCTAAGTGTTGTTGTTCTATGGGCAATAATTATGGTTGTACGCTCCTGCAAAAACGGCTTCAGGGTTTCGTAGAGTCGATGTTCCGTTGCATTATCCAGGGCGGAAGTTGCCTCATCAAATATCACGACCTTGGGACCGGCAAGTATCATTCGGGCAATGGCCAGACGCTGGCGCTGCCCTCC
>CAZQKF010000052.1:0-9319 GCA_964593645.1 uncultured Desulfobulbus sp. | reverse complement strand
CCTCAAATCCGTATCTGGAAAATGAACCTCCGTAGTATTAAGTTCATCGCATAGTGCACGGTTAACAGTTTCTTTTTTTGTCTTAAGACCACTGACCTGCCACTGTCCTGGGTGACTACTCTCGCTTGTACCCTATTCATTCTATACCCGTGGTGTTTGAGATTTAGGTTTTGTCTCCTGAGTGTTTTTATGCCCGGCTCTTTATTAGCTTGATAAAGCTAATACTGCCATCGCAAACAGTCACGTTTGAATTTGAGCAAAAATTCTTGTTCATGGCAACGATGAGTAACGTGCCAAACCCCACCGGGTGAGAAGTAACGATTTGCTCGCGGCATATATACCCGTGGCCATCATTGTCCATGTTCAATTTCCCCCGCCAACCCGGCCTTGAGGCGGCTCCACTCGTCCCTCGCTGCGCTGCCCCAAGGTCGACTCGGCTCCTGCCGGACTTGAGCTCTCAGAATTTCGGGCAAGACGAAAACCGAAGTTGCCGGCGTTGACGACATGCCAGTAGCCGCGAATGGCAGAGCGCAGATCCTTACCGCTGCTGACCCAGGAACCACCGCGACAAACGTGACCTTTGTTCTCTCCTTGCGGCCTGGCTCCACCATTGGGATCTGCGCCTTGGTGATTATCGTGCCAATAGTCCTCACACCACTCCCAGACATTGCCGTGTATCTGGTAGAGACCCCAGGGGTTGCGTCGAAACGATTTAACTGGCATCGTCTCTTCTCGGTACTCGCCCTTTTTACCATTGTTGTAATGGAAATTGCCGTCATAATTGGCATCATCCGTGGTCAGTTCATTGCCGAACCAGAATGGTGTTGTCGTGTCCGCACGGCAGGCGTATTCCCACTCCGCCTCCGATGGCAGACGAAAATCAAAGGCACGATCCAACTTGTTCAGCGCATCAATGAATTTTTTCACCTCCCCCCAAGCGACACTTTCCACCGGATTCTGCTGCTCTCCAAATCGGCTCGGATTCTTCCTCATAACCGCATACCACAGTGCTTGAGTACAGGCCGTCTCCGCCAGCCAGTAACCCGCTTCAATGGTGATCGGTTGTTGTGGGCCTTCATCATCAGATCTCCCCGGCTCATCCTCCGGCGACCCCAGCATAAACCGCCCCGGCGGGATCCAGCGAAACCGAACTTCGATATTGCCAACATAGACCCCGTGCCAGACGCCATAACAGTCCTGGCCAAAACTATCGGCCCAGCGCTCTGGGAAGAGTTGTGGTAATTTAGGGTGACGAGCGTTCATACGGACTACTCACACCCCGACGGTCTTGCTTTTTGCATAACACAAACAGTCTCTCCATAACAAAATGCCGTCTGGTTCTGATGAGAAACCAAAAAACGGTTAAACTCCTCCTCACCCGGTGCAGGGTCGAGTATTGAAATAGTGATGATTTTAATCTTCATCTTGTTGACTCCCGCCAAGCCGGCCTTGGGGCGGCTCCACTCGTCCCTCGCTGCGCTGCCCCAAGGCCGGCTTGGCTCCTGCTGAACTTGAGCTCTCAGAACCTCGGGCAAGACGAAAACCGTAGTAGCCGGAGCCGACATGCCAGCCGCTGCGGCAGGCAGAGCGCAGGGACCCGCCGTGGCTGAGCCAGGAACCACCGCGACAAACGTGATCTTTGCTCTCTCTTTGCGGCCTAGCCCCACCATTGGGATCTGCGCCTTGGTGATTATTGTGCCAGTAGTCCTCACACCACTCCCAGACATTGCCGTGCATCTGGTAGAGCCCCCACGGATTGCGCTGGAAGGTTTTGACCGGCAAGGTCTGCTTTCGGTATTCGCCCTTTTTACCGCTGTTGTAGGGGTAATTGCCATCATAGTTGGCCTCATCCGTGGTCAGTTCATTGCCGAACCAGAATGGTGTTGTCGTACCCGCACGGCAGGCACACTCCCACTCCGCCTCTGAGGGTAGGCGAAAATCGAATGCGCCCTCCAGCTTGTTCAGCACATTGATGAATTTTTTCACATCCCCCCAATCGACATTTTCCACTGGATTCTGTTCCCCTTTAAAACTACTCGGGTTCTTCCTCATAACCGCCTGCCACAGCGCTTGAGTACAGGCCGTCTCCGCCAGCCAGTAACCCTCTTCAAAGGTGATCCGTTGTTGGGGGCCTTCTGTACTTAACCTCTCCGGCTCCTCCTCCGGCGACCCCAGCATAAACCGCCCCGGCGGGATCCAGCGCAAGGTGAAGGGGACTGATTTCACTTCAACTTCGACAAACAGGCCGTAACGGTCACGGCCGATGCCGGTTGCCCAGGAGGGGCAAGACATCGTGTTGAGTGTAAGCTGCTGCTCGCGGGTCTTGATTGTGATCCGTTGAGCGTGATCCGGCAAGACGATCCTGCTGTTGTTATAGAGCGCCTGCTTCTCATCTCCGTTGCGCCCGTGCAGCACCACTTCTGATCGGGTAGAGAGTTGAAAGCTAGCCACCTCTCCTTTTTGGCTAGCCTCCTCCACCTCTGAAAGAGTCAGTTCGTTTTGGCCCTGCGTCAAGCACACCGGCTGTTGCCGGTTTTCGCCCACGATCCAGCGCGGCAGCCTGGTCAGATCAATGCCTTTAGGGACAATGCACGCCTTCTTATCTCTATTTTCGTTCCAGTAGAGCGCATAGAGGGCGGCGAACTCGTTTTGCCACCGCCCGTCGGCGGAACGTTGCGCCATGCGCCCAATCCAACCTAACAACATCTCACTGCTCTCTTGCGAAAGCGCCCTTGTCTGTTGTGATTTCACCAGACAGAGGATAAAGCGCTTTTGTGCCGAGCTAAGCGGCTCACCCAACTGCTGACGCTGCTCGATTTGCAACTCCATGGGCAGGCGCACTTCAAATCGTTTGATGAGCTGCCACGCCTCCTCCCGGTTGAACTGCTGCTCGTCGAACTGTTTGCGGTAGTCGCTGCGTATCGTTTTCGTTCGCCACTGAAAACAGGTGGCGTTTCCCTCCAGCGCGGCGTGCTGAAAAAGCAGGCTCTCCACCGAGACAGCAAAACCGAGCTTTTGGCGGGCTACCCGAACCAGAGCCGGTGTCAGTTCAAACGCTAAAGAGAGATAGGCGAGCAACTGCTCAGTCTGCTGTTCGCTGATGGCGCCGCGCGCGTGGCGGGCGTTTCTGCTTGCAGCAGTTGAGATCAGCCGCTCACCATTCCAATGGTGCAAGTGAAAATGGAGACCGAGTTCCTGCTCCCAATCGGAAGGATCAGCCACCAAAATGGCTTCAATGCGGGCGTTACGACGAGCAAGTTCCGCTCCCAGCAACTGCCACTGGCCCATGCTGATACGCTGCTGGTCGAGAAAACCGAGATCACCGAGATAGAGAATCTCTACACCCTCATTTATGCAGGGGAAGCCGCTGTAGCTGCTGTTTTTATAGAGATAGATCTGGCGCTCTGCATCCAGACAGACCACCAGTTTTAGGCGCTGTTTGAACCAGCGCTTGAGTTGTTTGCCTAGCTCGGTAAAGTCTTTGAAGTAGGGCGTTAGGTGAGGGCTGAAATCGATCAATACCACCAGCTCACTGGGCCAGCGAAGTTTCTGTTGCCACGGAATGGTGGTGAGTGGTTGCTGCTTGACGGCTTGCCCTATAATGCGTTGTGTGTCGATCCGGGAGGTCTTATTGTAGTCACGAAAAAGCACGTGGAGCACCGGCCAGAATTGCCCCCAACTTATCAGCGGTTCGGGTTCGATCTCTTCCCCCATTTCACTACGGATCTCTTGGACTGTTTCGGTCTCGTTATACCAGCGGGGGTAGTGCTCGTCCGCTGTTACGGGCGCTTGCTGAGCCATCCCGTGTAGATAAAGAAACGGCAGTTCCTTGCTTGCGGGTGGATAAGCGATGGCGCTCTGGCCTGCGCGTTCTGCGTCAGCTGGCGGCGTGATAGCCATCGAGCTGTTGTCTGATTCCAGCCCAGATTGAGATTCAGACTCCTGCGGGTATGGCTTTGGCTGAATCTCAAGCTGTAGCAGGCTGGCCAACTCTTGCCACGACGCCTCAGGAATGGCCCGCCGCAACTGCTGCATGAGCTGCATCTCTACAGCATCAGTACCGGTCAAGGACTCTCCTGCTTTTGACATCAGCGACTCTTGTTGTAGGTCAGTTTAGCCAGCTCTTTAACGGCTTCGCTCTCTTTGAGGTCGGGTGCATACTCCTTCATCGCCAAAACAGCCTCTAGATGGTCGAGATATTCGGCCTGCCCTGGCAATACGGTTGCTCCCGCCAGCGCGGCCTTTTCACGTTTGCTCCAGAGCTGACTGGCAACGTTGTTATAGATCTCATCTGAATCAAAGCCACTCGCAAATAGCGCCCTGCCTCTTTCAGCAAGCGTTGTCACAAATGCCTCTTCATCCTTAAAAGCGATATCCAGCACCAGACAACGCCGCACAAATGCAGGTGGCAGCTCCTGTTCATCGTTAGTGGTAATGATCACCAGCGGTGCCTTTTGCGGCTCGCACTCAACCCGGTGGTTGATATAGGGCACATCAAAACTGTAATTCCCTAGCGCCTCCAGAAGACTATTGGGGACAGAGCGATCTGCCTTATCGATTTCGTCGATCAGCAACAGCACGCCGTTGCTATATTCTCGTTGATCTGATCTCCCCCCCAGGTAGGGTTTAGAACTCTGCTTTCCTTCATACTCCTCCGCGCTGGCATGGTTCAACGCCCACCAGAGCGGCCCGGCACTCAGATACTCTTTCTCATCTTGCACACCTTTTTTTGGATTGTTTGCATCAGATAGCCGCCTCAGCGCATCGTATTTCCAGAACAGATCTTCTGTCTCTGTTCTTTCGTTCACCACCAGCCAAGCCAGCGGCATTCGCAATAGTTGCGCCGCTGCTCGCGCCATCTGGGTCTTGCCGCAACCGGGTTCGCCCCGCACCAGTAAGGGTCGTTTGATTGCCCTGGCCGCAAGAATGGCCAGCGCCTGATCTCGATCAAAATGGTGATTCGCTCTCTTGGGCCAGCCGAGACAGGGCTCCAAAGAGAGACCTTTGCCGCTAGTGAAAGTATCAACTGTTATCTTTTGCTTCATGAGTTATCCTGTGAATTAAGGAGTATATATGCCGAATCTTTTGATCCAGATAGCCGCTATTCAGACCCTCAAGATAGAATTGTTGCGCACCCTTTTTGGACTCATCTTCTGAATCCACCTGCTGAATATTCGGGTATATTGCACCTAGATCCTTTCGAAACGCGGTGACCTGACTGATCGCTGGGAGGTTACGATCAAACAGCAGGAAGAAGTCTTTTCTACGCTCCAGTATCGCCTCTATCGCACCTGACAGAGAGGCGCTATTGTGTTTTGCCGGAGTGGTCTGCTCGGGATATAAGCTTTTTGACATCTGGTCAAAAAGCGTTTTGTACTGATTGAACCAGCCATCTTCACGCTTAAACGATTCGGAGTAGGTATTCGGATCCGCACCTTTCTCAGTAAGCACCAGCTCCCCCTCTCCGATCAGTGCCCGCTTTTCTCGCCCCGGATTGTAGAAAAACCTGACGGAGGTGTGGGCAACCGCCGCAACAATCATTTGAAACGAGGTCTCATTCTCTCCATGCATCGACAGCTTGGCGGTAGCCTGCTGCCGGTTCAGGGTGTGTATCAGGATGTGAAGTTTTCTATCATCGACCGCCGCTATGAGTAGCCAACCCAGAAGGCTCTTTACCTGCCCTGCTAAACGCAGCAGCCGGGTGGAGGGATCGTTTTCTTTCGCTATGTTTTCCAGCCAGTCGATCAACGTATTGAGCCTGGATTTTAGCGTTTTCACACTGCAAGGGATAGCTAACGATTCTGCAAACGGTTTCTCGATATAGGTTACAGGGGCGTTGCGTTTCTTTAGAGAGTCGAAGTAGATTTTCAGATCCTGGTTAGCGAATATTTTTTCAATGTTACTCGCAATTAGCTGCTCCCGCTGTTTGCTTGATAAATACTGGAAGCGCGGCTGGTACTCTCTACTCAGTGCGGCAATCACCTTAGGTGCTACATCACACTCTGCTTTGTTGAATAGATGGAACAGTTCGTCCCAACTCGCCAACGCTTCATCGTAGATACCCAGCAGCCAAGCCAGGACCAGCGGTAATTCATCGACAAATCGTGCATAGAGCCGTTTGGCCGCCACATTGCCTGGTTGTTCGGCCCAATATTGCTGGAGTTCACTAACCTTTATCTCGCCCGGTGAAAAACCATCAACAAACACGATAATCGGCAGCAACTCATGTGCCCGTTTATAGTAAATATGCAGCAATTCGGTAAGGCAGAACGGTGATTGGAAATATCCCCGCGATAACAGAACAATGATCTTCTCCGCCTCGCTGAGTTCCTCCATAAAGGCGTTGATCGAACCACCTTGTTCAAGTGCTTTTTCGTCAAAGAGCAGATCCCATTGGTCTAGATCTATATTAGCGAGAGGACTACCGCTCAGTATTTCTATCCTTGTTAGCTTGTCACCAACGACCAGTGACCGTAGCTCGGTCGCGCTATCGGAGGCAGCAAGCAACGCTTTGATAAAGGAGTAGTCCGAGCGCCGTGAATAGGAGATGTAGGCCTTTTTTTTCATTCCCTCACTGCAACTCCACCACGGGCCCCTGCGACAATCCCTGAAAATCCTCCACCCCGGCAATCTCCGACAACAACCCGGCATAGCCACGCAGTACGTTCTGAATTTCCTTTAGTGCTTTGCGAAACTCCTGGCGCCCTTCTGGCGTATCAAACACGCCAGCAAGACTCTTTTTGTGCCACTCGGCAGTAAAGGGACGTATCTTCTGGTTGAGGATGACAATGGCAATTTTGGAGAAGGTCTGAGCCTTGCGGCCTTTTTGCTTGAGCAACTTGCGGGTAATTTCGAACAGATTGTGAACCGATTTGAGCGCGGCCTCTTCATCTCCGTCCGCATCGGGTAGCAGCTGAGTGGTCACGCGGGTGAGAATCTCGACGTAGAGCTCCCAGGCCGCCTGTTGTTCGTCTGGCTGCGGCTCCCAATCCAACTTGAGAAAACCGACGTTCAATTGGAGCCCCTTCAGCCCCCAGTTTTCAAGTAAATTCTGAATTTTCATGGCGTTCCTCGTACTTTAAGGTTTACAACTCAAACACTATGCACTAGAAAGGGTCTAGGTTGCGACTGAATCTAATCCATAGTTTATCGCCGCGATCTTTTCAATGTCTGTTGCCATAAAATCTCAATTGTCATACCCAGCACGATAACGGATTGAATTTGTGATTATAACAATCAAATACTAAGCATGTAAGTTCCATATAAGCTTCACCGGGATACTGTATAATAGTCATGATGTTTACGATCATCCTCGAATTTTGAGATTTCTAGAATGAAAGCTTCTGATCTATTCTCCCAAATCGCTCTCGGCGAAGACAGTAGCCATCAATTTAAAGTCGATATACGTAACGGCGAGTCGCTGGCATCAGAAATGGCAGCTTTTGCCAATTCCAATGGGGGTACGATCTTCATTGGTGTAGCGGATGATGGCTCTACGCCGGGGCTTTCACCAAAAGATGTTTCCCGCATTAACCAACTTATCAGCAACGCGGCGAGCCAACAGGTTCGTAGCCCGCTGACCGTGCAGACCGAAAACATAGCACTGGAAAATGGTCGCGTGGTGATCGCACTAACCGTGCCTAAAGGAATAGACAAACCCTACTTTAATAAAAATGGCGTTATCTGGCTGAAGACCGGTGCGGACAAACGGCGGGTAAACTCCAAAGAGGAGCTGCGTCGCCTGTTCCAGATTAGTGGCCAATTTCACGCCGATGAGCTACCCACCAAAGCGAGCATCGATAAGCTGGACAAGCTGCGCTTCCGCGATTTTCTACGCGATGTCTACAAACAGGAATACCCCGATTCACCAGCCGAACTAACAAGATTGCTACAGAATATGAATCTGGCTACCGACAATGGTGTGCTGAACTTGGCCGGGGTACTGATGTTTGCTGAACGACCGGAGTGGATCAAACCCCAGTTCGTGGTCAAGGCAATCCGCTATCCTGGCAATCAGATTCATATCAACGAATATGTAGACACTGAAGATTTCGCTGGCCCGCTAGATAAAGTCTTTGATGATGCCTTAGCCTTTATCATGCGAAACCTGCATAAGGTGCAGGCCGGGCGCGGGGTGAATGCGCCTGGCTTACCGGAAATTTCTGAAAGCGTATTCGAAGAGCTATTGGTCAATGCATTGATACACCGTGACTATCTAGTCAGCGCGCCAATCCGCCTCTTCATTTTCGATAACCGCATAGAGATCATCAGCCCCGGTCATTTGCCTAACAACCTGACCGTAGAAAAGATCCTAGCGGGCAATTCAAATATCCGCAACCCGATACTGGTCTCCTATGTCGCTAAAGGACTGCTGCCCTACCATGGCCTCGGCTCCGGTATAAAACGTGCCCTGGCTGACTGGTCTGAAATTGAGTTCATCGATGACCGAGAGGGTTGCCTTTTCACTGCAACAATTTACAGAAAATCGGTGGAAAAGATGGATCTGGTAACGAGGGAACCTAAAAACCCCGGGAAAATGTCGGGAAAAATGTCGGGGAAAATGTCGGGGAAAATTATTCAATTGATGGAGGATAACGCTTTTATCACCATCCCTGAATTGGCTCAGGCAATAGGCGTTACCGAAAGAACCGTAGAACGTAATATTAAGAAACTCCAGGATAACGGTAAACTCCGGCGCATAGGTCCAGCCAAGGGTGGCCATTGGGAGGTAGTCAAAAAAACCATTTTTCTGGGACACCCATTCTAAATATCACTATAGATAGAATTTTTCTGACAAACTAATGAGTTAATTGGTTAGAATTTAATGTGGGTGTCCTATATGGCTGTGAGTCGGGCAAGCTAAAACTCACTATTCCTGAGAAACCAACAAGCCCTAAACAACAATATGTCGCTGTCCAAGGAATCAAGGGGCAGTAATGGCGAAAAACTTTCTAGTCAGAGGATGATATGCCCGTAGCGTTATGAGTTTAGGTGTTTTCACGCACATTTGCACCTCATTTTCGGCTTTTCCTCAATTGAAAAAACTCGACTTAGCCAGCTAGGCCTGCGTTTTTTCTCAATCAGAAAAACCGAACCTAAGGCACAGCTGTACGCGCTAACACCTAAATTCATAACGCCACGGGTATATCGAACAGGCATTGTTGTAAAAGCTTTAGCACCTGCACGGTTTTGATGTGCTGGATTGTTTTACCGTCAAACCCGATGATCTCAATGAGGGCTCAAATCGCAGTGACAAGCGCGATGTTATTTTTTCTTTGGCATATAAATATCAGTACAACTTCCGGTGGCGACTTCTGCT
>CAZQKF010000051.1:0-9340 GCA_964593645.1 uncultured Desulfobulbus sp. | reverse complement strand
CGTCCGGTGCAAACAGGGCACAGGAAAAGTCCAGCCGTTCTTTAATGTTGGTTGATATCGCTGTTTTCTGGAGCATTCTGCCCATCTGTTCGGCTATCGACATGAACAGATTGCTGAAGATAGAGAGCTGCACCGGGTCTACTGCTGTCTTGAGCTGTCTTTTTTTCTGCTGTCGAACGTTGATTTGTATATCACCAAACGGGGTGATCTTTGCCGTGCAGCCGGGTTCAATTACTATGGTGCTGGTATCCTGGATCAGGAGTGCCGGGCCGTCAATACGATGACCTCCGCCTAATTGATCAAGGTTATACAACGGCGTCTGCTGCCATCCGTCCTCAAAACAGCAGCTGCAGCTCCCAGCTTGTTCTGCAGGCCCGTCAGCCTGGGCAATTGGAAAGGTTTTCAGCGGCAATGCCTGACCTGTTGAGCGTACCCGCAGGTCATCCACCAGAATTTCTCGACCTGTAAGTTCAAAACCGAATTCCTGGAAATATTGCGTTGTAAAGGCCTGAAAAAAATTGTTATCCGCAGGCCGTTCAATCATGAGCGGTGTATCTGTTCCCTGGTAGCGCAGGTTAAGATACTGGACGCTCCGGATGGCGTCTGGGGAAATTCCCTGATTCAGCAGTTCCTGTTCCGTGTCCTGCTGCAGTTTGGCCAGTGTGGCCGTGAGATGGTCAACGGCTGCATCTGTCAAGATTTTCGCAGCAGGTTGTTGTTTTTCCGAAACCGTGTCAGCCAGGCCGATCCCGTAGGCAGAGAGGATACCGGCAAAGCGGTGAATAAAAACCGTGTCGATTCCAAGAGTGCGGGCAATGGCGCAGGCATGCTGACCACCGGCACCGCCGAATGCTGCCAGCACATGTTCTTTTATGTCATAGCCGCGCATGACAGACACCTCGCGAATGGGCCGAACCATGACTTCGTTGGCCACCTTGAGAAAGCCTAAGGCGGTTTCCTCCACACTTAATGGCTTGTGTTGATAGCTTTTTTTAGCATAATAACTGTTGATGGTCTTGGTCAGTACAGCCATCTGCTGCCGGGATGCGGCAACGTCCAGGGGCTGGTCTTCATTGGGGCCGAAGATATGGGGAAAATGCTCCGGCTGCAGGCGGCCGAGTACCAAGTTGGCATCGGTAACGGTAAGCAAACCGTTTTTCCGGTAACAGACCGGGCCGGGATGGGCGCCCGCAGACTCAGGCCCGACCTTGAACATGCCGTTATCAAAAAATAGCCGGGATCCGCCTCCTGCGGCAACGGTGCGGATATCCAGCTGCGGTGCCTGGATACGGACGCCTGCTGTGCGGGTTTCAAAGGTCAGTTCATAGGCCCCGCCGTAGCGTGAAATATCAGTGGAGGTACCACCCATGTCAAAACCTATGACCGGTTGTCTGGTTTCGTGGTTGTAGGTGGTCATGGCATAGCCGACCACCCCTCCGGCCGGGCCGGAGAGGATGGCCCGGCTGCCCGTGAAATTTTCTGCCGGGGCCAGGCCGCCGTCCGACTGCATGAACAGCAGTCGGGTATCGGCCAATTTGTTGCTGAATCCCCGGGTAAAGCTCTCCAGATAGCTGCGGATATGCGGAGTGAGATAGGCGTCCACCATGGTCGTGTCACCGCGCGAAACCAGCTTGACCATGGGCAGCACCTCCGAAGACAGGGAAACCTGGTTAAAGCCGAGCGTTCGGGCCAGTTTGCCCACGACCTGTTCATGTTGTGGACAGGCATAGGCATGCATGAATACAATTGCAAGACAGGTGATGCCCTGCTTGAGCAGCTGCTCAAGCTGTGGCTGAAGCCTGGCAAGGTCAGGAGCGGTCAGAACCGCAAACTGTTCTCCGGTAATTGCGGTGAGCAGCGGTTTGTCGGATGTTTCATTCGGCCGTAGAAGCCGCAGTCGTTCATCAACTTCAATGACCTGTTGGTAAAGCAGTTCAGGTTTTTTGATCTGCAGGTCAAAGATTTGAGGACGATCCTGGTTGCCGATCTGAAGGATATCTCCAAAACCTCTGGTGGTCAGCAGAGCGCAGGGAGCACCTTTGCGCTCAAGCAGGGCATTGGTCGCAACCGTGGTGCCCATGCGGATCCATTCAATTTGTGAGGCGTCAATAGTGTTATCGGCATGGACATGGCCAAACTGCTGTAAGATCCGCCGAATCCCCTCGCGCGGGGCGTCATCATAGTTGGCCGGGTCTTCGGACAACAGCTTAACGACTGTAAATCCTGGTCTGCCGGGAACCTCGGCATAGACATCGGTAAAGGTGCCGCCTCGGTCAATGGAGAAACGAAATTTTTTTGTCTGCGTCACAATATGTTTTGTTCACCGGCAGCGCTTTGCCGGCCAAAAGGTTTACGGGCAGGCTTTCACCTGTTGTGGCATGGAAAGGATCAGGGTAGTATCAGTGTACATAATAAGGGTAGCAGGTGTTACTGTGAAGTTCAATTACAGGATAGATATTTCGCCTCTGCAAGAAATGTTGCTCGGGTAAAATCAAGCGGAAATACAACATTTATTAACACAGTCTGCAGGGACGATTCTATGAATATCGGTCAGATGTTTATCCTTGGTTTTGACGGTTGTACGGTTGGCAGTAAGCACTGGCTGACCGCTGCTGTCAGAGAACGCGGGCTTGGTGGGGTGATCCTGTTTGACCGCAACGTGGATGGAACCGTACAGAACATAAGCTCACCGGATCAGCTGAAGGCGTTGACATCCGGTTTGCAGGCAATGGCACCGGAACTGCTGCTGATTTCAGTTGATCAGGAAGGAGGTCGGGTCTGCCGCCTGAAAGAGCAGGACGGCTTTCCTGCGTCCACAACTGCAGCCGTTCTTGGTCATGGTACGCTGGAACAGACCGGGCTGTCAGCCACTGTAATGGCGACCACGCTTGCCGGGCATGGCATTAACCTTAATTTTGCTCCGGTGGTTGATCTTAATTTAAATCCGGACAATCCGATAATAGCCCGTTATGAACGGAGTTACAGCAGCAGTGTTGAGGAGGTCGTTGCCCATGCCATGGCCTTTATCGAGGCCCATCACAGCCGATCCGTTGCCTGCTGCCTGAAGCATTTTCCCGGCCACGGCAGTGCCCAGGATGATTCTCATCTCGGTTTTGTTGATATTACAGATGACTGGCAGCCACGAGAACTTGATCCGTATCGGCAGCTTTTTACTGCAGGCTTTGCCGATGCAGTCATGACCGCCCATGTCGTCCATCGCGGTCTGGATCCCTCCGGCCTGCCTGCAACCCTGTCTCCAGTTGTTGTTGATGGCATGCTGCGCCATGATCTTGGTTTTGGCGGCGTGACCATGACCGATGACCTGCAGATGCGTGCCATTGCCGACCATTACGGTTTTGGCGAGGCCGTACAGCGAGCAGTACTGGCCGGAGTGGACATGATGGTTGTCGGCAATAACCTGCAGCGCAGTGAGGATGCCCTTGAACAGGGGATCGCGGCCATTGAGGAGCTCCTTGACAAGGGACTGATTGATGCTGATTCTATTAATGCATCACTGCAGCGTATTGGTGAGTTGAAACAAAAAATACAAGGGGATTTGGCATGGAAGAAAGGCAGACACACAGCGCAGCTGTAGGCTATATTTTATGGATTTTCGGGTTTCTGGGCTGCCACCGGTTTTATTTTGGTAAACCCATTTCCGGCACAATTTATTTTTTCACCCTGGGCCTGTTTTTTATAGGCTGGATTATCGATCTCTTTCTCATTCCCGGCATGGCGCGAGAGGCGGAAATTCGTTTTACACCCGGCCCTATAGATTATAATTTGTCCTGGATTCTACTGGTATTTTTAGGCCTGTTTGGTGTGCATAGGATGTACATGGGCAAATGGCTGACCGGTATTTTATATCTGATTACCGGCGGCGTATTCGGACTGGGCTACATCTATGACATGTGGACCCTGAATGATCAGATTACTGTGATTAACGGTGCCGGAACAGGTTATAACGCAGCATAGAAGGTGTGAGAGAACGGTCAGGGGCAGGATGTTCTCCTGCCCCTGTGACCGGATAGCTGTGGTGGAAAAGGGTGCAGCAGTGCAGGTGTCAGCTTGCCCGTTTCTGCTTGCGGGCGTAAGTGGCAGCCTCCATGCCGGCCACGCAGCCTTCGCCCACGGCCTTGGCCATCTGGTAGGGAGGGCCGACAATATCGCCGGCAGCATACACGCCCGGGATATTGGTTTCCTGCTTGCGGCTGACGTCAATATATTTAAAATGCTCCATGTCCAGCTGCACGCCTATCTGGGTAGCTAGCTCCAGAGCGCCTTTGGAGCCAAGCTCAATAAAGATACCGTCGACCTTGACTGTTTCTCCGTTTTCCAGTTCGATCTCAGTGACCGCGTTTTCACCGTGAATTTCTTTAACCCAGGTGCCTTCCAATACTTCAACTTCACTGTCCTGCAGCCGTTTGAGCAGGCTGTCTGAGCCTTTGAGTTCCCTGGCCACCAGATACACTTTGTCGGCATAACCGAGCAGGGTCAATGCCCCGTCAATGGCGGCGCTGCGGTTGCCGGCAACAATAACCGTGGCGCCCCTGTAGAAATTGGCATCGCAGTCAACGCAGTAACTCACTCCTTTACCGGACAGATCCTGTTCCCCGGGCACGGCAAGCTTTTTCTTGGAAACACCCATGGAGAAAATCAAGGTTCTGGTGGTTACCTCTCTGCCGCTTTCAAGTTCCAGAGAAAACAGTGCGTCTTCGCCCTGGCTTATCTTGAGCACATCTTCAGCTGATACCTCGGTGCCAAACCCCTTGATCTGGGTAAGGCCTGCTTCAAGCAACTCCTTGCCTGTAGACACTCCTGCAACACAGGCGTAGTTTTCTATATGACCTGTGTACAGGGCACTGTTTTCGATGCGTCCGAGCATCAGGACGCTGGTTTTTTTCCTCGACGCATGAATGGCTGCCTGGATACCGGCAGGGCCTGCCCCGATGATTACAACGTCATAGATTGTGTCTGCCATGAGTGGACCTCCTCATCTGTATATCAGTTTGAAAATATTAAATAAAACTAAACAGGTACGAAATCGGCATGCTGTTGCCAGGTGCCGTTGACAAGTTATGTACACTATCCACAGTTCAAGGTCGACAGAATTATGGGAATCAGTTATACTAAAAGTTTAATATATGAACATTTTGTCCGTCTCTTGAAATGGGTGCTCTTGATGGTTTCTAAACAAGGACATAAACCTTGGGTAACTGCTCCGGATTCAACAGGGGACGGCTTTGCCGAAATGGAGCTGCACTGTCTATTTTGCGGTGCTCCTGCCCGGCTGGAAGGACGCTGAAGTAAGGCAAAAGTTGTCTGCACGGAGTGCGGACAGGAACTGCCTGCTTCAGCCTATGAAGATCAGATTGAGTCCTGGAAGGACAAGGTATGCCGCCGGCTCGCCACTCTATAACAGTTTTATTACAGTAAGGAATTGATTTCGTGAGTTTTTCTTTTTTCGGCATGATGGCCGGCGCTGGTCTTATGGTCAAGCTTGTCATGACCACCCTCCTTATTTTTTCCATTATTTCATGGTGGATTGTCATCATGAAACAACTGCTGTTTAAACGGGCCCGTAACGCATCAGAAGAGTTTTTAGCCCGGTTTTGGGAGAGCAAGACATTAAACGACGCCTATGAGGCGGCCCAGGAATATAAGAGCAGTCCCGAGGCAGCTGTATTTGTGTCCGGGTTCAGTGAACTGCGTAAGATCAGTGCCGCCCGCAGCAGTCAGGGGGGGGCGGAAAATCTGCATACGCAGCTGGCCACAATGGACAACCTGAAACGGGCAGTCCGTAAAGCACAGAATATGGAATATGAACGGCTCGGTCGTTCGTTGGCCTTTCTGGCAACAACAGGAAGTGCTACCCAGTTTATCGGTCTGTTTGGTACGGTATGGGGTATCCTTACCTCTTTTCAGGAAATCGGTGCCCGTGGTTCCGCCTCTCTTGCTGTTGTGGCTCCAGGCATCTCCGAAGCGCTGGTGGCAACTGCTGCCGGTCTGGCCGTTGCAATCCCGGCGGTTGTCTTCTATAATTTTTATTCCAACAAACTGGCTGATTTTGAGTCGGACATTGAAAACTTCACCTCTGACTTTTTAAATCTGATAGAACGTGACATCCTCTCCAGAGGATGAGCAGCACAATTGCAGTATCAATCGTAAACCGTAAACCGTAAATCATATATTATGGGCCCAACAGGTGGTAGAGGCCGGCGCGGGCTGGTTGCAGATATTAACGTGACACCGCTGGTGGATGTCATGCTGGTGCTGTTGATCATTTTTATGGTCACTGCGCCCATGATGACCCAGGGGCTTGAGGTTAATCTTCCTGAGACAACGACCAAGTCTTTGCGACAACAGGAACAGCCCCTGATGGTCTCTGTGAATAAGGAGGGGGATATTTATCTTGGCAAGGTCAAGGTGGATTTATCTTTGCTCAGTCAACAGCTGGGCAGGCTGCCTGATGAAAAGAAAAAAGAGTCAATCTACCTGCGTGCGGATCAGGAAGTTCCGTATGGCATGGTGGTCAAGACCATGGCGGCAATTAAACGGGCCGGTTTTGAAAAGCTGGGCATGGTGACCCGGCCGGACGAAAAAAAGATAAGCGCTCCCTGAACATCCTGAAAGCCCTACATTCCGAGATGTTATAAATTCGAGAGTGTAGTGAATAGAACGCTTACAAAAAAAGGACTGATGAGGCATTCGAAACACGTTGGACGGAGCATATTTCGACGATAAAGATTTTTTTCGTGATCAGCAGGAGGATGACCGGCGCTGGAAGTGGCCGTTTAACCTGGCTGTGGGCCTGCATGTTGTCGTTTTTGCTGCTTCCATCTGGCTGCCGGATCTCATTGAACGTAGGCCCCTGCTTGACAATGTCGTCACCGTGGACCTGGTGTCCATGCCGGATACACAACCGATGCCCGTGGCTCAACCCCCTGCAAAGGCTCCGGAACCTGTAACCAAGACACCGCCGGCACAACCGGCTGAGCCGCCGCCTGCAGAACCTGAAACTGCAGAGGTTTCTGTGGCACCTGAACCGGTGGTAGAGCCGGAACCTGCTGCGCCGGCCAAGCCGATTTCTCTTACGCCGCGCAAGCGGAAGGTGAGAAAGGCAAAGGATACCCGGCTTGCTGAGGAAAAAGAAAAGCAACAGCGGCTCAAGGCGGCGCAGCAGGATAAAATCAAGCGAAAAAAGGCAGAACAGGCCAGAAAACGGGCTGATAAACTCAAACGGCAGCGGGCCTTAGCTGCTGCCAGGCGTGCTCAGCAGGAAGCAGACCGCGCCGCTGCCCGGGCCCGGCAGGAGTTGGCCTCAGTAATTCGTCAGACCGGGCCATCAAGTGGGGCCACCAGATCCTCTGGCTCATCTTCCGGGCGCCAGGTGCAGTCGGTTGTTATGAAGCAGTATCTGTCCTCTCTGTACGAACGGGTGCACAGTTACTGGATTCTGCCGGAAATGCGGAACTGGGATCGCAGCCTGGAGACGATTGTCGTGCTGACTATCCGCCGTGACGGCTCTGTTGCCGACATGCAGGTGGAACGAAAATCCAGGGATCCTATTTTTGATCAGTTTGTCATGAAAACCCTGCAGTCGGCCGTGCCCATGCCGCGTTTCCCCGCGTTGATGTCCCAGCCGACAATTGAAGTGGGACTGCGTTTCAAACCCGGCGAACTGAAAATGTAAATCAGACAGATATGAATTTTACTTCTTGATTAAATAACACTTTATTATCAGGCCATGACTCAACTACTCTCATTCGTTCGTCTCTACGCGGCCCTTTGTGCGGCCGTGCTCGTTACCCTTGTTCCGTTGTCACAGGCTGCTGCTGAACGGGTATATCTTGATATAGCGGCCTCAGACATGCGCAAGGTTGTGGTGGCTGTGCCCTCTTTTACAGATGGTGCCGGCAATCAAAATACGCAGACCGGAAAGGATCTTGCAGACCTTCTTGGAAAGGGGCTTGCCTTTCACGGTTTTATCCAGATTGTAGATCCGGCCCGTTACGGGGCAAACCGGGATGTGGACTGGAAGGCTGTTGGCGCAGATTATGTAGTGCTGGGCAAGTTTGCTGCTTCCGGTACAGAGCTGACCGTTGAGGGTAGCCTGCTCGATGTGGCGGAAAATAAGATGCTGAGCGGCAGGCGTTACAAGGGAACAACTGACCGGCGTGATGAAATGGTTCTTCGTCTTGCCGATGCCTTGATCAGTGAGTTCAGTGGTGAGAACGGAATCAGCAGGACTTCAATTGCCTTTGTCTCCGATGCAACAGGCCGGAAGGAAATTTATATTGCTGATGTCCTGGGACGCAAGGTTCGCCGGGTTACCAGGCATAATCATCTCTGTGTGTCCCCGCGTTTTACGCCCGACGCCGGATTCCTGGCCTATTCCTCATACCATCGCGGTAACCAGAATCTGTACATTACCCGGTTGAACCAGAGCAAGGTGACCAGGGTTCTGTCGCGGCGCAAGGGTATGAATCTAGCACCCGCCTTTTCGCCTGACGGCGCCACCATGGTCGTCACCCTGAGCAAGGACGGGTCTCCTGATCTCTATCTCATGGATCGTAAAGGAAAAATTATTGAACGTTTGACCAAACGGGCCGGTATTAATGTCTCACCCTCGTTTTCACCCGACGGCAGGTCTATAGCCTTTGTCTCCGACCGTAGCGGCAGGCCGCAGGTCTATATTATGAATATGCAATCCCGCCAGGTACGCCGTCTGACCTTCCAGGGTACGGAAAATGCTGAGCCCTCCTGGTCGCCTAAAGGGGATAAAATTGTCTACACCGGCCTGACTGGAGGGCATTACCAGGTATTGACAATCGGTGTGAATGGCGGTACCCCGACTCAGGTCAGCTCCGGCTGGGGTGATTTTGAATCGCCCACCTGGTCTCCTGACGGCAAACAGATCGCCTTTTCCCGCAAGGGCAATGGCCAACAGAAAATATATGCTGTCTTTGCCAATGGTAAGGGAATGCGGCAGCTCTTTGCGGCCAAGGGCAACCAGTCGTACCCGCAGTGGTCACCCGGCGTCAAGTAAGGCAGTGCATAAAATTTGATCTATTCTATTTCGTGATTTTATAAGAGGAATACCGATGAAAGCATTGAGAAATGTCATTATTGCAGGCTGTTCTGTCCTCCTGCTGAGCCAGTGTGCAAGCCAGGATGAAGTGCGGAAACTGAATTATCAGATCCGAACTGTCAACCAGAAGGTGGAAGAGGTTAAGGCAACCACTGTGAACCAGATGCAGAAGCGTCAGGCCAGTTCGGTAAACAAGCTTGATGCGGTGAGCAGCGAGACCCAGCAACTGCGGGCGCTTATTGAAGAGAG
>CAZQKF010000050.1:0-9384 GCA_964593645.1 uncultured Desulfobulbus sp. | reverse complement strand
ACCTTCTTTATTCCCCGTCCTGAAAATGACGGGCCGTTGTTGTTGATATTATTGATTTTTTTATTTTTATGCCTTGTGCGCTTCGGCTGGTTACCCCCTTCATGCACCGGCTAGAAATGCATCGATTCGCTCCCGTTTTTCAATAAGGGAATGGCCGTCCCATTCACCTTTGTATTCCGGCCAGTTGCCCACAACTTCCTCCTTCGGCAGATGATACCCCACCTGGCCGGTGGGCAGATCGATCATCAGCACCGGCCAGTCCGGCTCTTCCGGGTCTTGTTTCAGGCCAACCCGGTAGCCTAGCTGCAAGGCCATTCGTGCCATTGCCATCACCGCCTGATTACGGTCAAAATAGGCGTCGTTGAGGGTGGAGCTCTGGGTTGGTTCTGTTTTCCTGTTACTTTCCAAGCCACTCATGTCTCGTTAATCCCGGTAGTTGTGATGAACTCTTATCTAAGGGTTTAAGATAGTCCTTCTTAGCACCTATTTCTTTGTTCGCTGCGCCCTTGCGGCCATTATTTGTGCCCTTGTCATTGGCCACAAACCACTGAAAATTTCGGTCTTCAATATCATGGTCGTGCACCTGCGGATAATGCACCGGTGCCGTGACCATTTGTGGATCACCTATCAGCCGGAGGGCCTGAAAGACATCGGATTTTATCTCGGCGGCAGCGCAGGAGGCCAGTATCTCCGGAGCCGGAAGGGTATTCTCCTCCCTCTTTGTAGCCGCTTCCATGGGATAGAGTTCTTGCCATTCATCGGACCAGTCGGGCTCGTCCTTTTTCCAGACAGCATCATTATACCGGTTTTCGGAAAATCCGTCCTCCTGATAACGACCTTGACGGTCAATGCAGAACAGACCAACCGGATCGATACGCACACTGCCCAGGCCGATGGGTTTGCCCATGCCGAGTTTGTGGCGAAACGAAGCAAACGGCCTGAGTGCAAAACAGAGCAGTTCCAGTTCCTCCCGGCTCAGGTTGTCAAAGTCGATATGAAAGTAAAAGACCGTCTTCTCCCGGAGCGGGGTGATGCTGGCCTTGAGATTGGCCCGGTCGTCCTCTTTGTCGGGAGGATAGTGGTTACTTTTGCTCTCCCAGGGGAAGAAGAGGGGATGTTCGGTGTCTGATCTTGCCCGATAGCCGTTTTTATCCAATTGTACGATATTTTTATTGGCATCATCACGCATGGCGTGCAGGTAAATTTTTCGGCCCTGGGGTTGATCTCCATCTGCAATGGAAAGAGATGCCTTTGAAATATACCTGTTTTTTCCTTTGAAATCGGTCTTTCCTTTGAAATACAATGCCGGAGACGGTGGTTTGGGTGTTGCAAGAACCTTCAGGGTTACCGGCTCGCCGATGACGGAGTTATCCTGCCCGGCCGCCGGCCGGCCAAAGGAGACCCGCACCTTACCGGCAAAGGCAAGAGCCGGGTCTTTTTTCTGCTTTTTCAGGCCATCGTCTTCCGGGGCCGTCCTGTCTTCGACAAACCCAAACAGCCATTCAGCCGGTGAAATTTTCTTCCGTTTCGGGCTGAACGGTAACAGCTCGGGATCGATTTCCCTGAAAAAGTCATGGACTCCGGCCCGCTCCCCATCCTTTTTTTCAACCCGTCCCCGCCAAATGGAGGAGAAGGAAATTTCCGCGACCCTCTTTTTCTGCTGATTATTATTATAATAAATCAGGTCCGCGTGCTGAAGAAGAAGAGAGCAGGCTTTGTTTTGTTTCTTACGGGCCATACCTTTCAGGTGAAAAGGTAACCATTGGGTAGATGTACAGCCCTTATCTCGTTTTAATGCTTTATCATTCTTTTGGGAAAGGGTACGTTCATCGGCCAGATCGTGAAACCTGCTCCATGCCTCTGACGACAGAGTAAGCAACTTCTCCTGATTATCGGCAATGTATTTTTCATACAGGAAACTATTTTTTGTCGTATCTACATATCCAACCGGTATTTTCAAAAATAATTCATGCTTTTTGTTTTCCAACATACTTTCACGATGCTCATCTTTACCCAGAATGCGAAGGATTCCCGGCTGCAGACCCTCTTTGTACGATTTACAGGGAACCGTTTTATGATTGTATCGTTCAGGTAAATAATAGACCTGATTATGTCTTGGAGACCATGAATTCTTGTTCTTCAGGAACTGTATCATTGTCTTTTTTGTGTACGCATTTTTTAATTTGGTCACGTTACTGGTATTAAATGGGAGAATAAACCGTTTACGATCGTTTTTAATGACGATCAGGCCTATCCCCCGTAACGCTTGACGAGCCTCTTTACGAAATGACAGCGTACTGTCCTCCAACATCCGCAAGGAAGAATCACTAGCCGCCTCGACAAGTGATGACAACATACCGCGCAGAGAGGTAGCGGGGATGGCTGGTTTGTCATTAAGCAGAAAGGGCGCTATCTCCAGGGGCTCCGTCCCCTTGCTGCGGACGCCGCCGATGAACAGGGGCGTTTCCGTCTCCAGGCGGCAGAGCAGACGACCGTTGTAGATTTTCTTATTGTTCAGGCTGTCGAAATAACGGGCATGGGTGTGGTGGCCTGTCTTACGGGCTGTAAACTCCTCTTTCGACAGCCAGTCTGCGGTGTCGGGTCTCTGTATCGGTATGAAATGGTAGGGGTTATGAAAAACCTCCTTCTGAGCTTCTTCCGGTGATCGCGGGGGGGCCTCTGCTTCTTTTTCACCAGCAGTAGCGTCCGTCGCAGGCGTAGTCCGATAGTCTTCCACTTGTATTTCGTCATGCAGGGCTTTGATATATTTTTTTTCTTCTTTTAAAAAATCATCTCCCGACACTTTGGCCCGGGCAATGATACCGTACCCTTTGGCGCGGCCGAATCCAAAGGTGATATCACCCTCCTTCAGGTCGCGCAGGACTAGGGCCAGCAGTCCTTTGCCCCATTCGGGCAGGGCGTCGGGCCGTTGAGTGTCAAGACTGAGGATGCCTTGGAAAACCGGTGCATAGACATAATCGGCGTCAAACTTGGCTTTATTCACGGCTCCGCCTGTAAAGCGGTCAATGGCAACAAAGTCCTGCCGTATTCCGGTGCTGCCGCCCCCTATCCAGGTAAAGTCGCTTATCCTTATAACAGATTTCCAACCGGGAGCGCCAAACAGCCGGCAGACGGGGCAGAGATTTTTAGTATCCTCCAGCTGATGCACACCGGCAGTGCACCAGGAATTTTCTTCGCAACATGTACCGCCCAGGGTGCGGATAATGCGGGCTGCCTGGGCACGCAGGGCACCGCGGACTGATTTTTCGGGCAGGCAGGGACGGCCGGAGATATCGCGCAGGGGCCGGTGGTCGGGGATGTCTGCACTCTTTTCTTTTTTGCGTTTCAGTTCATCTGCCGTCGGGGGATCATTCACCACGAAGGGGCCGTCAAAGGCAAGCTCCAGATTAAGTTGTTGACCTGTAGCCACATTTTTCAGAAAACCGTGTCCTGCTGCTAATAGATTAGAGCATTGTTCCGCTTGAACCGGGGTGAATATTTCGCTGGCCATGGTCCGTTTTTCCGCTTGCAGCCAGGTCCTGACTTCATCCCGTCCGATCTGCTCGACTCCTGCAAGTTCCCAACTCAAGCGGCCCTGTCCGTTGGCCGTGTGCGCGCCAAGGGTCATCGGGTCCGTGTCGTGGTTGAACCCTTCCATGCCCACCAGCAGCAGGCCGACTTCATCTTCGCTGAGCGCGCCCTGCAGAGTCACGGAGAAGGTCACCCCGGGCGGGACAATTTCACGGTGGATCAGCTTTTTCTCTTCAGCGGTCCGGGTATGGTGGTCAATGGCCACCGACACCTCGACCGAGGTCTGGCGGCTGGAATTCCAGTACGCCAGGGTGACCGGCCCGGAACGCGGGCAGGCAAGACGGGCATCAAGGAATTCCGCTCTGCCGCCGCAGCCCTGGTCGATTTTTCCGTTCACAGTCAGCGGTTCCCGGCCGAACAGCTCATAGAGCAGGAAACAGCAGCCGTCATTATCATGAATATGACGCCTGAGCCAGGCCAGAAGATTTCCTTTCAGGGCCGAGCCCGGAATGCAGGGCCGGTTGTCAAAATCAGTGACCACACCGTTGATCTCCACCGGACCGTCATCCGACACCAGATCCGGCCTGCTCACCGTCTCGCCGCTGCCGACATGCAATGACGACAGGGTCTGCAGCCGACCAGTAATCCGCCACTGTTGGTGGAACTTCCAGGTATCGCTCATTGTTGTTTCTCCTCGCCGATCCAGTCGATGGTTTCGAATTCGCCTTCACCCGGGCAATGGCTCCAATGGGTCTCCAGGTTGACGGCGATTTCGCCATAACCGTTCTGTCGGATGTAGGGGCAGCTGCGCCAGTGATCACCGGGGAGTGTTGCCCCGTCCTTCACCTTGCGGGCATAGCGGGCAACGGCCCAGGGTGGTAGATCCAGGCCATGGGCAAGCCATTGTTTCACCAGTTTTTTCGCCTCCGCTTCTCTTCCGGAAGCGGCCTCCAACACAAAGACACTGCCCGCATCCGTCAACAGCCAGGGATAATAGTTTTTGGGAGCGCCGTTGGTGTCCAGACCTTTCTGAAAGCGATTGAAGAGGTAGTTGCCGCCTGCCAGCGACTGGCGGCTGAAATGACGGATCAGGTGCAAGGCGCCTTCGGAGAGATCATCCCACGCCTGCCGGTATGCCGCCAGGGTACGGGTCCGGGTACCGGATTCGATCAGTGGTTCAGGATCACACAACAGGGTCGGTGTCTGCAGGGTAATGATCCAGAGGCCGTCACGAGGTTCGGGATTTGACGGCAGCATCGGTTTGACGCTTTCTGCGGGCAGGATACGGATATCGGCCGGAGTCTTGGTCTTGCCAAGCCCTGCGATGCCGTGTTCAAGCAGGGAGGCCAGTTGCCCGCCGACAGCGGATGGATTTTTAACCTTTTCCTCGTCAAGATCAATACGCGCATACCAGCCGGTGTTGCCCGGAACAACCATTTCGTAGGCGAACAGTTCAGCCTCTTTACTGCGCAGGGTCTTACGATCAATGGCCGTCCTGACCCGCAGCTCCCGGTGCAGACTGGGCCAGCCGAAATCCTTTTCAACGTCGGCAAAGTCTTTCCAGTCTATGGCAAAGGCGGGAGCCTGCCCGTGGATAAGGCAGGGGCCGGGCAAACGGGCCACATCATAATAGGGCCTGCATCCCTTGGTATCCACCTTGACCAGGGTCAGGGGAAAGACCACCGGTCTGACCAGGCCGACACCGGAGGGCAGGGCATGGGTTATCCTGATCTGGTTGAAATCGTCGCGTAAGTCTGTTCGCTCATTGTCATCGATATCAGCCACACTGCCGACCGAATAATCACCCGCCAGTTTTTTCCAGGTAGTACTTATCGCGCCGATTATGGCTCCACCGGGAATAATAGTGTCGGATTCAAAAAGATTGTTGTCCGTTCTCGGTTTGCGGGCGATGCAGAACGGTGCCTCCGGGCGAATCAGAACATCCAGGGAACCTGGTGTCTGCGGACAGGATTGGGGTGAGCGGATTAAACGTTGCACCGGTTTATCCATGGTTACCTTTTGCAGCCTGCCGTATCCTATGGTTCGGTAACCGCCAAGCTGGCTGATCCAGTGCAACGCGGCTTCCACATGGCGCACAATGGATTGCAGGCTTTCCTCGTCCTGGACAGACAGGCTACCCTCGTTCTGAACAAACAGGGTCAGCCGACCGGTGAAAAAGAGTGGCTCTCCAATGGCAAACGGTTCATCAACCAGTAACTGGGCACCCTTGATCGCGGCACCTCGATCAGGGTCGATCTTGATCCGGGTCCGGACGCCGTTCCCCGCTTCCTGGGCCAGCAGAAAGTCGGAGAGCAGGAGCCGTTTGGGTTGCGGTACGGCACGGTTGCTCTTTGTGCCCAGCCAGGCAGGACTTTCCGAATTGAACCAGTCAACTCCCTCGCTGCATTCGTTGAGCTGCTCCAGGGCTTCCCTGACCTTGCCGGTGAGCAGGGTTCCCGGAATATAGGGCACTCCGTCGCTGTTGCGGGCGACAACCGCATCCATGCCATACTCACCCGGGGCGGTGGATTTGGTCAACAACGGCCCTTCGATCTCTAGGCATATTTTTATGTCGGCGCGTAACATTTCATACCTCCTTCAGGCCGAGGTAATCCCAGAGTTCCAGGATGTGGAGCCAGCTGACAGGGCGTCTGTCGAAACTATTGGTTATTTTGACAAGATCCTTTGCGTTGTATCCGGCCTTTTCAGCCAGCTGGTCGGCATGGTCCACGTCGTTCCGGTACAGGGCGCCCACGATCTGGTGGAGTTTACGTTTCGGCAGGTCGTCCTCTTCCTTCAGCTTGCGCATGGCGGTATCCATTGCCTGCATCCGGTCACCCCGGAGAATCAGATCCTCCTGGGCGGTACCGGCAGGGCAGCGCCGGGTACGGAAACCTTTGAGATCTAGACCGGCATGATCAAAGGATTCCAGGATCTGGTAGGCAACATAACCGAGTTTCTTGTCCTTTTCTTTGGCCAGTTCGGCCAGGTTATGGGCCAGGTCCTTAACCCGGTGGATCGGCGCCTTGTGGTGGCAGAACACCAAGCCGGCACCATAGGTCAGCTTGCGGTCTTTATAGCTCCAGTCCTTTGCCATCCGGTAAAACCGGGCCAGCACCTCCCATCCCTGCCAGGCCGGGACAATCAGCATGATCTCGTCACCGCCCCAGAGTAGGGTTTCAAACCGGATACAGCCGTTATGGAGCCACAGCGGGTCATTCTTATTGATTGTCTGCAGAATATCGGTGAGAAAATGACGGTGATTAGTGCTAACCGTGTCGTTGAAATCCGTTTGGTCGGCAGGTGTCAGGCAGTGGTCCCGCTGGGTCTTGCCAAAGTTGTTACCGTCCACATAAATGATCGCCATTTTGCCGGACAGAGATCTGACCGCCTCCTCGGGCTCGCTATTGCCGGGCAGTTCAGTCAACTGGTTCAGGTCATTGACAAACTCCTGCAGGTCAGGCAACCCGGTTTCTTCTTTGTAAAACTCCTGCTTTTTACACCTGCCGTATTGCCTGCGGTCGGAAACGTGGGCGGATATCGTTTCTTTCCCTTGAGCAGGGCGCACCAGGTCAATAGTACAAGTCTTTGTTTGCCGGTGTTTTTTCTTTTTACCCTTCGGCTCCGCAGGCAGGGTAAGTGCCGGTGTCTGCATCTGGTGCCAGCGATTCAGGGCCTGGGCCTTTTCCCGGTCCGAGCGAAAATCTTTTTCCAGGTCACCTGCTTTAATAATATTCACGGCCCAGGTGGCATGGCGCCAGGGCGTGATAGTTATTTCTTCCTGTTCCCCGTTGTCCTTTCTGATCCTGCATGTTACCTGTTGCCGGTTAAGGTGACTGTTGATCGCAGCAAGCAGGGATGCCGGTTTCAAATCCGCTTCCGTTGTGATGCTGTACAGCCCCCATGAGGCGCCGTTGGTGATTCGTTCCGCGGTAAGGTGATCATGGTCCTTAAGCAATCTTTCAACCTGGTCCACCAGCCGGAGCATGAGCAGACCGCCGCCGCGCACCGTGCTCAGATCATTGGTGTCATAGACAAAATTATCCAAATTCATTCCTTCTATGCGCAGATAGTAGCATCCCATAGTCATTTCCTTTTTTTCTTGTTCCGGCAGTGAATCTCCCTTTCATGCACCCCGCAGACCACTAAATAGCAGGCCAGCACTGACAGGAGACTGAAAAGTAGAACCGGGATCAGGAAGTCAAATGCTGGAGTACAACTTCCTTTTTCTCCGGTCAGAAGACATGTCCAACATGCCCAGACAGACTCGGCCAACCCGGTATTCATACCAAGGACCGTGAGTGTCAGGGCGATAAAGGCAAGCGGCAGACCGACGAAGGCAATCAGGTTGGCCTTGAGATTGAGCTGGTTGGCCTCAAGGTTGAGCCGGTTCGCCGCCCGTGTTTCCATGAATTCATGGGTACTTATGATTTCACTACGTATTTCTTTATAAAAAGCATCCAGGTCAAGATGTTCCCTGGCCCGAGAATACATTTCGATCCCCTGTTGCTGATTGGAGATGAGCGGATACTGGTAGAGGTTGGTAAATTCGGCAAATTGCCTGTGCAGGGCCTCGAATCTGTCGAGATCGTCTTTCAGGTTAGGGTGGTCCCTTGAATCCCCAGTAATTTCAGTTAACTTCCTGCTGAACCGAAACAGAGTTGTCCTGATATAGAGCAGCAGCAGAGCCTGATCATAGTACATATCTCCGAAGTGGTGCCAGACGGGAACATCCTGTTTTGATGGTCCGAGCATGACACCGCTGTGGTAGTTGAAGCCGAACAGGGAACCGCGATCCAGCCATCGGGTGTAGGTGCGCGGTTTGGCCCATTTCTTTTCAAAGGCACTGCAGGAGTGGGTTGTTAGTGGCGATGTACCCGGTGCATCCACGTTGAGAAATTTTATCCAGTGGCCGAAGTCTTCCGGAGCATGCATTGTTTCCTGAAAGGCCTGACCCAGGGATCTGGTGCCGCCATTGAGGACGGCACAGGACCAGACAAAGGTGCGGTTGTCATCGTAGGTTAAGTAGTTACGCTCGGAATTGTCCTGTTTGTCCGCCAGGTCCGGATGAAGGAGAAAGCGTTCTCCGTTTTCCATTTCAACCGGCAATGCGAGCAGTTCCCGCCACCGTTTGAAGTAACAGCTTTCAACCTCCCCTGCACAATTTCCGACAGTTTCACCGCCGCTGTCCTTGAGGAGGTCGGTGGGCATGGCGGAAAAATACTTTTTGAAATCAACCCAATGCTCTTTAAAAGGCTGTTTAAAAAATCTGAAATAATCATTAAAAAGCAACAGGTCATCAAGATCGGGTTTTCTGTCGTTTTCATTCTGCGGTTCGTTGAAATAGGCTTCAACCACCAGGATGCCGTTGTGGAGAGGGCTTCCGTTACGACATGTTTTCCCTGGTGTTTTTCCTTCAAAAAGGACTATCCGGGGCGAAGCGATTGTAATACTGACCGGAAGGAGGCCCGACCCTTTTGGGGTGAAGGGGAAACTGACGGGTTGCCAGTGCTGCAACTCGGCCCATACGGCTCTGTTGTAGAGTGCTTCTCCTGTTTCAACGGTGAAATACGTCCTGCCGTCGTAGTTCTTTGCTTTGGGGGTTTCCTTGTAGTATTGCTCTGGATCCTGGTTATCGGTTGGAGCTGCGACGAGTTGCCAGCCAAAGGGGAAGAAGAACCGACTGAAGGTGGCAGGACGATCTCCTGACCATGGATCTCCGCATGTTAACTGAAGACAACGCCTTGCCCATGAAGCATTTTTCATTATGGTGTCTCCGGTAGATTTAGTAGAGGTTCTTCCTCCATCACATATTTTCCCAGGCCAAAACTGGTTTTCCCGCCGACATGGATC
>CAZQKF010000049.1:0-9392 GCA_964593645.1 uncultured Desulfobulbus sp. | reverse complement strand
CAGGCACTGTTATTCTTGTCGGCAGCAGCCACATAACCTGGGGTACCCCTATTCAGGCACATTCAGGAGGAGTGGGGCATAATGACGGATTTGCAGCAAAGCTTAAGATGAGCACGCATCCTGGACCAGCATTATCAGATGCCTGCACTTTTTTTGTGATACCAATTGCCGGAGGCTCGGGAACTGTGATATGCCTGTAATAGGCCGTAACATACATTACCGCTCACCAAGGGATCTTCAGGTGGAGTGCAATTTATACGGCTCGGACCAGTCAGGGGGCAAATACTGCTTTTCGGTTTGGTTTCAACCTGCTACTATTTGTATTTCCATTTAATACGATTGCCGTTCTTACCCTGCTCACTGAATACGGCTCCACCGATTCATCACCTTCATGGCTGGCAATGCCCTCTCCCTGTACGGAGTCTGCACATCTTTTTTTATCCCACATAATCTGGGACTCCTGGATGGCCCCAGAGTGCATTCATCCTCAACTATGGCTCCATCGCCTGGTGCTACCTACTGGCCACTCTGTTAGAAAACAGGGTTCCTTGAAAAATAGGCATTAAAAAAATGACTGTTTTTTCATGGTTAACTTTTAATAACATATAGTTATGTTATCTGAAATTTCCCGTTTTTTTTAACAAGTTGAATCGGGATCAATTTGAAACGAAAAAAAGGGGTCAAATCGACTTTTGCCTCTTTGCATTTCAATATAATCGAAAATGTCAAAGTACAGAAGATCAGATAAATATTCATGATTTTCATTCTAAACCTGAAAATAATCCGATAGATTTAGTCAATTCCACTTGCCGGAAAATCCATAAAATTCTCAGGAGTCACCATAGAACATTGGGCTGCAGGATAGGCACGGATGAAAGGCTTGTGAATTTTTCCCTGATCGTCCCCCGGATGCCTGGCAAAGCATGCGTCGAGCATGGGGTCATATCTTTTCATCCTGCAGACATTTATTCAGCTTTTTGTCAAAACTTTTTATCTCATACCTGTACTTCAAAGCGCAGAGACAGCAGTCTACAAAATCCAGATTTTTGGATTGGTATAATTCCAGCGCCTTTATAAAAACGGATACCGGTTCGTGCATAAAAACATTATCGAGTTCTATAAACTGGGAGAGTGTTTTACCGACAAGAGGCTTAGGGGTTTTATACACACCATTCAGGACGTAGACAACTTCTGCAAGGACACTTTCCAGGACAAAACACTGCCGGCTGGTGATTACCCTTTTCGCGGCGAGGAACATTTCTTCATTATCCCGAAGCAGGTAACGAAGAATATAATTTGCATCCAACAGTATCATGGCCGGTATTTCTCATATAGATGCCGCTGCCATGCTCCCTCCTCCTTCTCCCGCAAATCCGGATCGGCATACTTATGCAGGGATCCGGCAAGCTGATCAGCCGCATCTCTGTTCTTCTCCTTGATCAGCTGTTCGATACAGGAAATATAGCTGGCATCGACAAAGTACCCTTTGACTTTCTGTCTTTTTTTATCAATCACTTCGATAATATCAAAGGCATCCAGCTTATGGAGATTTCTCTGTATCTCTGAAATGGAGAGTTGCTGCATGGTGTTTCCTCTGTTTTTATATCATATATGAATACATATATGAAGAAAGCTGAGGGTGTCAAGGTTAAATTTTCGGCCAACACGGCACAATAGATCTGTTATGCAATGGGATTCCCTAAAATATTTGCCCGCAACTTCCTGCTTCGATCCTGGCGGCTCAGATCGGCGGGGCAATTGTCACCACGATCCGCATATCAGTATCAGCCCTCACTCCATGGGGTTCACGGATATCGGAAACCAGCATGTCTCCGGTTTTGGCGTCGATGGTGGCATCGTTATCGGCTAAAAAGGCTCCCTCCCCTTCAATGATCAGGATAGAGAGTTGGCCGTCCAGGTCATGGGAGTGAACCGGGAAGATGTGGCCGCCCTTGATGTTGAAGTTAAGGATTTTGAAATGTTCGGAGTCGTGCAACACCGTACTCTTCATGCCCAGGGGATTGAATTCACTGCTGTCGGCAAGGTCTATTTTTTTCATGATATTTTCTCGTTAGGGTTGGTGTCGGCAAAAGCAGTCGCCAGGGCGGCGGCTGCTTCTGCATTGGAGCCAAGAAGCAGAGCTATATGGCGGGTTTTTTCGTTATTAGCCAGGTCTATTAGAAGTATGGAGACAAAGCGCGGAACCCCTTTTGTCCGCAGCCAGTAGAGCGGCGGCCCACAGATGATGGCCAGAAACGCGGCCGGCAGAAAGGGAATGATAATGGACTTTGCCGACATAATACCGGCAGTCACCACCACAAAGGCGGCAATTTTTATCAGCATAAAGTTTCCTTGCAGAGAGAACCGTTAGCTCTACAGTAGCATGGCACCGGAAACCGGTCAAACGCTAACAACGGGATTCCGACTCCGTTGATTTCGACCAGAGCTGGGAAATGAGCATGCCTGCCAGCATGAGGCCGCAGCCAATGATACCGCGCAGGGACAGGTGTTCACCGAGCAGCCACCAGCCGCCCAGGGCGGCAAAGGCGGATTCCAGGGACAGCAGGATGGCGGCATGGGCCGGATGGGCCTTGCGCTGGACCACGACCTGCAGGGTGTAGCCTGCCCCCACCGAGCCGATACCGCCGTACAGGATGGGAATGGCTGCTTCCCTGATTGACGCCAGGGTAATGGTTTCAATGCAGAAGGCGATGATTAGGCTGAGCAGACCGCAGACAAAAAACTGGATCATGGCAAGACGTACCGGCACTGTGCGGGGAGAGAGATAGCCAAGCAGCAGGACATGACCCGCCCAGAACACGGCACCGACAAGTACAAGAAAATCACCCGGATTAACGGCCACGGCCCCGTGAATACTGAGCAGGTACATACCGACAACGGCCAGAATCGCCCCGATCCAGGTTCCCATCCCGGTAACCTGTCGGAAGAAAATACCGATCAGGGGCACAATAACCACGTACAGACCGGTGATAAACCCAGCCTTACCGGCCGTAGTATACTGAATACCCAACTGCTGCAGGCTGGCCCCGGCAAACAGAATCAGCCCGGCCGCTGCCCCGGCATAGAGCAGCGGCACCGGACGGGGAGCGGTCAGAGGAACCGGCCGGGCCCGCAGGACAAGAGGGAGCAGACAGAGCCCCCCCAGGATAAAGCGGATGCCGTTGAAGGCATAGGGACCTATATGCTCCATACCTGCCCGCTGGGCGACAAAACCAAATCCCCATATCAGGGCCACCAGCAGCAGGAGCAAGTCGGCTGTTATGCTATTGTGGTATTCCGTAGCCATCCGGTTGAAAAAAAGGTTTAAGGTTTGCGGGAGAAGGTATACAGTCTGCTAATCAGGATGCGCCTTCGGCGATTAATACATAATGGCGTATTGAACAATACTTAACTTGTTTACAGAAAATAATGGTGATTGCCCCATCGCTCAATATTGGGGGTGAACATACAGATATTTTTATAGAGCAGGAGGAAAAAATGAAAAACTTTATGTGGTTTACCGGAGTTGCTGTGACGATTCTCTTTCTCGTCAGTGGTTGTGGTGGTAAAGAGAATACCAGTTACAGAGGACAAAAATATTCAGCCACGACCAAAGTCATCCCGACGTTCCTGCCGGATCAGGTACCGGTTAACTGCCGGGTGTTTTCCCATATGTTTGTCTGGCTGCCTGCAGGTTCTACCGGTAAAACCATTGCCCAGTCCGTGGAAAAGGAGGCTCAGTCCCATGGTGCCGACATGGTGCTGATCGGCGGTAGCAGGCAGGCAGAGGATAACCGGGGACTGGAGTTTGACTATTACGGACCGGAGCATGAATATAAATGCCGCGACAAGTGGTGCGGCTGGAAGTTCGGTTATGAAACCTGGTCACAGCAGGGTGACTGGGTTACCCTGGGCTTTAAGGAGTGGGGGAATGGCAATGTCGTCTTTGAAGTCCCCCTGGTGATGCAGGCGGCTTTTCTCCGCTGTCAGGAGTAAGGCAGGCGGGCAGAAGTATGTACAAAACAGGTTATGCTCTCCCGGGTAACGCCGGGGTGAGATAACCTGTTCTGTTCAGGTGTATAGTCGCGGTGCCCCTTGGTAGCCCGCACCGTGCAGGGCATAGGAGCTTATTCACCCACTCCGATAACTGCTGAAGGATCAAGAGTGTACATATCCGGAAGGAGATGGGCAATACCCTTGTGACAGTCGATGCAGGTCTTTCCCTCTTTTTCTCCCTGGATATGCTGGAGCATGGCCCGGTTGGTCTGCCTGGTATAGTCCATCTGGGCGGCATCATGACAGCTGCGACACTCTCTGCTGTCATTGGCCTTCATCTCTTCCCACACCCGTTCTGCCAGGACAAGCCGATGGTCGGTAAATTTTTCCCTGGTATCAATCGTACCTTTGAAATGCTGGATCACCTCGTTGACGGCCTTTGCCTTACGTGCAACTTTTAAGGGCAGTTGCTTGGCCAGATGACAGTCACTGCAGGTCGCCCGCATACCTGACCGGTTCATGAAATGAGCGGTGTTCTGGTACTCCATGTAGACATTGGATTCCATCTCATGGCAGGATATACAAAATTTTTCCGAGGCTGAATAATGCAGTTCGCCCAGGAAAACTGCTGTCAGGATAATCCCGAGCACAATGCCGGCAAGCACAAAGCCGAATCCGCGCCTGGATTTCTTTTTCTTGGTCTCCATCTTCATCACTCCTTATCTGCGGCCGGATTACTGCTCCGGCCCGGTGGATCAGCGCAGTGCTTTAACCGGTTCAAATTCATTGGGGATCAGCGGATTAACATCTTTCTGGGGAACATGGCACTGGGTACAGAAGTAACGATTTGCCGATAAATTGGCCCGTTCATTGCCGTCACGATCCTTGAAATGAGAGGGGGGAATTTTGGTGGCACGGGCCTGTTTGTAATTTGCCCAGCTGTGGCAGCTCAAACATTTGTTGAAGTTTTTATCCACCTGGTATCCCTCAATTTTATGGGGAATAATCGGCGGCTGCTGGACAAATTCCCGAGCAACCGGCCGGTCATCGGCAATAACCCGATCCACAGTCGGCGGTACAGATGGGGATTCGAGCCCCAAGTTACCGCGAAGCGATTGCAACTCCTCAGCCTGCAGGGGCATGGACACCAGGGCGAGTCCAATCAAAAAAGAAAAAACAACTCCATATTTATTCATTTTTTAACTCCTTTTTGTCTCGTTGCCTTCCAGCCAGGAAGGAGTATTCGAATTTGTTTTGCGGCCAAACTTGAAAATATCGTGAGGACAGACGTCAATGCAGCGCCCACAGTTGCTGCAGCAGCCGGAATGGATAACAGGGGAGAGCTGGTCTTTCTGCAGGGGCTGCACTAAGACCTGTGGCTCCGGGCAAACCTCGTAACATGCCCTGCAGTTGTCACATTTTTCTACATCCTGAACATGTATTTTAAACAGGCTGAATCGACCAAGCAGGGCGTACAGCGCGCCGGTGGGACAAACTCTGCACCAGCCCCCCTTGATCAGTAATCCTGCCAGAAACAGTGCCGCCCCCATCCACAGGGAATCGGGCAGGGAAAAGATCAGGGAACGGGCCATGACATTGGCCGGGTTCACATCTTCCCAGATCGCAGCCCCGGAGAGACCTGCAAGCAGCAGCACCAGACCAAGTACCCAGTATCGCAGGACAGGCCCTGTCGAGCCTGCGGATTTCAGCGGTGTCCTTTTCTGCAGCCAACCGGCAGTGTCGGTGATGATATTTACCGGACAGACCCAGGAACAGAATACCCGCCCGCCGAGCACCAGGTACAGGCCAAGGACAATAATCATGCCGATGATTGCGGTGAGTGACGGCAGATGACCAGCAATCATAGTCTGCAGCAGGGTCAGGGGATCACTGAGCGGTATAAAACCAAACAGCCGGGATCCGGCCAGATCACCTTTGAGAATCCAGAGCCCGGCAACTGGTCCGAGCAGAAAAAGTCCGAGGATGCTGAGCTGGCACAACCGTCGGAGGATAAGCCATTTCATGGTTTTGCCTCCTTCAGAGCAGGCGGGGTAAACTCAGGCATCCGGTCGGGCAGGTCAAGCTGATCCGGAATCAGGCTTCTCCCTTTTTTCTCCTTTTCTTTCCAGCCAAGCCGGTAATGGTGGCCCAGTTCGCCTTTGGCAATCTTGCGCGGCAGAACCTTAATGGCCGGGATTGGCAGCACGCAGGCCCTTTCACACTTCCCGCAGCCGGTACACTCATCGGAATGGACCTTGGGTAGAAACAGGGTATGTTTGCCACTGCGCCGATTATGGCGGGCATCCAGGGTCAGTGCCTTGTCAATTTTCGGGCAGGCCCTGTAACAGACACCGCAGCGCAAACCGAGATAGTTGAGGCAGGATTCCTGATCCAGCAGCACGGCAAGCCCCATCCGCGCCTTGTTCACATCGACCAGTTCGGGATTAAGAGCTCCGGTGGGACAGGCCTTGACACAGGGCAGATCTTCACACATCTCGCAGGGCGTTTTCCGGGGTTCAAAATGGGGCGTTCCTGTTCCGCCGCTGCCGAACAGACCAACTAATTCAAGCGTCTGGTACGGACAGGCTCGTACGCATTGCCCGCAGCGAATACAGGCGGCAAGGAAGTTTTTAACCGCCCCGGGTGGACGCAGGAGCACACCGGATCCTTCCGCCGGTGTACAGCCGCTTATGCCCAGAAGAGTCAGTCCACAAAGAACTGCGCCGCCGGCAAGGAAACGGCGACGGCCCAGGTCCGTCTCCCGTTTTCGAGGACCGGAAAACTTTGTTACGTTCATGGCCTACGCACTCTCCACTTTCACCGCACATTTCTTAAAATCGGTTTCCTTTGAGATCGGACAGGTGGCATCAAGGGTGAGCTTGTTGGCCAGCCGCCTGGCATCAAAGAACGGCAGAAAGACAACGCCCTCGGGCATTCGATTACGGCCACGAGTTTCAATTGATGCCTCAATCGTACCCCGACGGGTGGTGATTTTTGCAGTCATACCGCGGCGCAGCCCCCTGGCCTTGGCATCTTCGGGGTTCATGAACAGCACCGCATTGGGAACGGCCCGGTACAGTTCGGGAACCCGCTGGGTCATGGACCCTGTATGCCAGTGTTCAAGAACTCGGCCGGTACAGAGCCAAAGGTCGTATTCCTTGTCCGGAGACTCGGCAGGCGGCTCATACGGCAGGGCATAAATGCGGGCCTTGTTGTCCTTATTGCCGTAAAATTGAATACCGCTTCCCTTGGCAACGTGAGGGTCATATCCTTCACGGTAGCGCCACAGGGTTTCCTTGCCGTCAATAACAGGCCAGCGCAACCCCCGGGAGCGTTGATAATCGTCATAGGTGCCGAGTTCATGTCCCTTTTTCGGTCCTTTCAGGCCAAAGAGCCGGTATTCCTCGTAAAGTCCTTTCTGGATGTAGAAACCAAAATCATCCATCTCGCTGTTATCGTAGATATTACCAGCGCCATCGGTCACTTCCTCTTTCGGATATTTATCCACCTGGCCGTTGGTAAAGAGAACATCATACAGAGTTTTTCCCCGGTATTCCGGTTTCTGGACGATCAGTTCCTCCGGCCAGACCTCTTCAACCTTGAATCGTTTGGAAAATTCAACCAGCTGCCAGAGATCGCTTTTTGACTCACCCGGCGCATTTACCTGCTGCCGCCAGAACTGCGTGCGACGCTCAGCATTACCGTAGGCCCCTTGTTTTTCAGCCCACATGGCCGTGGGCAGAACAAGATCGGCAGCCATGGCCGAGACCGTGGGGTACGGGTCGGAGACAACAATAAAGTTGTCTGGATTACGAAAGCCCGGATAGGTCTCGTCGTTCATGTTAGGCCCGGCCTGCATGTTGTTATTGCACATGACCCAGTAGGCATTGAGCTTGCTGTCCTTGAGCATGCGGCTCTGCAGAACCGCGTGATAGCCGACCTTGGCCGGAATTGTGCCCTTGGGCAGTTTCCAGATCTTTTCGGAAAATGCACGATGGGCCTCTTTCTTGACCACAAGATCTGCGGGCAGCCGATGGGCAAAGGTACCGACTTCGCGAGCCGTACCGCAGGCAGACGGCTGGCCGGTGAGAGAAAAGGGGCCGTTGCCCGGCTCGGAGATCTTGCCGGTCAGCAAATGAATATTGTAGATCAGGTTATTGCACCAGGTCCCGCGGGTATGCTGATTAAAGCCCATGGTCCAGTAGGAGACGATTTTCCGTTTCGGATCGGCATACAGTTTTGCCAGCTCCACCAGATTCTCCTCGGGAACGCCGGTTTCCCTGGACGTCTCCTCCAGAGTAAACTGGGAGACAAACTGTTTGTATTCTTCAAAGCTGATATCCTTGTTGCCACCGGCTTTTTTGGCATTGACCGCTTTTTGCTCCCTTGGATCGGTGGGGCGAAGGCCGTAGCCAATATCGGTATTGCCAATTTTGAAGGTCACGTTTTTGGCAACAAAGTCTTCATTCACCGCATTATTGGTGATGATGTAGTTGGCAATGTAGTTCAGGATGTAGAGATCGGTCTGCGGTTTAAAGGTCAGAGTCAGGTCGGCCAGTTCAAAACCGCGGTTTTCAAAGGTTGAAAGCACGGCAACCTTGACATGGGGTGCTGTCAGGCGGCGATCGGTGAGGCGTGACCAGAGGATGGGATGCATCTCGGCCATATTGGAACCCCAGAGGACAAAGCCGTCTGCATATTCCAGGTCATCATAACAGCCCATGGGCTCATCCGAGCCGAATGTACGGATAAAACCGGCCACGGCCGAGGCCATACAGTGACGGGCATTGGGATCAAGATTATTTGTCCGTAAACCGCCCTTGAACAGCTTGGAGGCAGCATATCCCTCGAAAATAGTCCACTGGCCTGAGCCGAACATACCCACGGCAGTGGGGCCTTTTTCCTTGAGCGTCTTTTTAAACTGGGCCGCCATGACATCAAAGGCCTCATCCCAGCTGACCGGGGTAAATTCGCCCTCTTTATCGTACTTACCATTGCGTTTGCGCAGCATGGGGGTTTTCAGCCGATCCTCGCCGTACATGATCTTGGAGAGGAAATAGCCCTTGATACAGTTGAGCCCCCTATTCACCGGCGCATCGGGGTCGCCCTGGGTGGCAACAACCCGGCCGTTGCGGGTACCGACCAGAACCGAGCAGCCCGTACCGCAGAAACGACAGGGGGCCTTGTCCCAGCGGATATTGAGGTCATCTTCTGCTGCCAGGGCGGCAACCTTGGGCAGGCTTATACCGGCTGCTGCCGCAGTGGCGGCAATGGCATTTGCCTTGATAAATGTTCGCCTGGATAGCTTCATGTTCTTCTCCTTAGCGTTGTTGGATGCCCGGATGACGTTCTCTGTAGTCCAGGCTTATCCGTTCTTATTCCTTTGGGACACGTTT
>CAZQKF010000048.1:0-9414 GCA_964593645.1 uncultured Desulfobulbus sp. | reverse complement strand
CCTCTGGGCCATTGATGTCGCATTCGGCAACAGTTTCATCTTTCACGGAAAATATCACGGCGTTTTACCGTTCCTTGTCCTGATTATTGTCATCATTATAGCTGAAACGCTGGTACAAAAAATCTTTTTTGCCTTAGGACCTGCAGAAGAAGACTGATCTCTATCCCTTCAGGCCTGGAGTGTATTTGCTGGCACCACAGATACACTCCAGTGATTACAGCAGGCAACCTGCCTGCTCAGTCGATATAGGTTACAACAACCTTATCAATTGTAGCGGTAAAGGCAAAGGGAACGCGGTCATGGTATTCCATGGCAACGCCTGAGCCGGTATCCATTCCCACGTCAAAGGTTTCCGAAGCTGTGAATTTTCCCGGAATATTTTCTTAGTATCCCTCTGTTCTGCAAGGACGACCGGCCAGGAAAAAATTGGAATGGCATAGTCTCTAATATGATAAAGTGTATTACTTATCAGAGTAGAGTAGTGTAGAATGTATGAGAATTACTATCCGGAAACTGCAAATTTTATGACTTTCTCCCCATCCACACAAATGAATTCTTTTTCATCTTTCCTGCCCGTCTACTGTATTATCGGGGAAGAAAACTGGTGGAATTCCAGTCTATTGCCCTGCGGCCCAATGAAGAACTCGAACTGCAGACCTGCTCGCCTTCAGCCCTGCTCACAGTTGCCGTCAGTTCCCTTTTTTTGAACAGCAGGCCTGGACACTGACCGACGTAACATTTGATACCCTCAGAGGCCTGGAGCGAATAATTATGGCAGGGCCGGAAAAACCGTATTGGAGACGGCCATGGAATGGGGATTTTATCATCTTGGCCGGTTCTCCAAGCAGTACAAACGCATGTTTGGACAGTTGCCAAATATAACCCGGAAAAAGCGATCTTAAATCTTGTTAATTAAGGACAACAGCCGAGGTGCTCCTGAAAACGGCAGTTGTATCGTTCTCTGCTCAAACAGCCGTCAGTTTTCAGCCCGGTTTTTAGCCACAGATCTCTATCAGCTGTGGCCTGCACGTACGCCTATCAACGCTTTGCCACTTCCTTACGGGCAGCCGACGCATGATTTGGAGACCATAATAGCTGGTCGCTATCCTTTACTATGTATGCACTTGCACCCTTGACTCTTTACCGACTGTTACCGGCGCTTTCAGTCCGTCCCCCTATTGTTTTCTTTTCAGGCGGACACCAGGAAAACCTTGACTTCGTTCTTGCTGTTTTGTAACTGTAATTATGATATCTGCGGCTTAGGACGATATCCTTATAACCTGGCAGGAAACATGGTGTAAGCTCGGACTGGTTTGAGGTAATTTTTTGGTATAAACCAATCGCTGAAGGCGACGGCGGGTGTAAATTGGAGGGGGAATGAAATATAGTCGAACGTGCCTGTTCAGCGGGCTGGTCTGTCTTTTTGTACTGTTTGTTTGTACACAGGGGGCTTGGGGTTCGATTTCCGGTTCTTCCCATGATTTTTCAGGAAATGGATGGTCTGGAGGAAAAATCTGCGAACCGTGTCATACACCACATAATGCTGATACTAGTTTTCAGGGAGGGCCTCTCTGGAATCATGAATTGTCGACTGCCACGTATACTCTCTATAGCAGCTCTACAATGGACGCTACTGTAGACCAGCCAGGTCCTATTTCAAAAGCCTGTCTATCGTGTCATGATGGGACGGTAGCTGTAGATTCATTTGGGGGAGCAACAGGTTCCAATATGATTACTGGAGCTGCAAATATAGGCACTGACCTTTCCCATGATCACCCGATTGGCATGTTGTGGCTCCATCAGACGGTTGGCAGCGGCGGTGGAGGTGGAGTCGATTGCACTCCCTGCCATTTTGGCGCACCTCGTAAGGTTGTTTTTTTCGGAAACACGTATGGCGTGGATATCAAGATGGAATGCGCTTCATGCCATGACGTGCACAATGGGACTGATTTACCGAATATGACTGTTGAGTCAATGACGAATTCACTACTTTGCTTTCAGTGCCATACTGATAAATAGACTATCTCCGGAGCAAATATACGAAATCCGCCAGGCAGAGTCTAAAATGCGTCTGGATGATTTTGAAAAATGGTTGAAAACAACAGGGGATAACAGACCATTATTATTGTTTGCCTCCATCCCCCTGATCTCCTCCAGGATTTATTCGATGTCCTTTATTGATATTCTGTGAATGAGGGACAACACCCGGGGTGCTCCTGAAAACGGCAGTTGAATCGTTCTCTGTTCAAGCAGCTGCCAGTTTCCCGTCCGGCTTTTTTTTGTCCACAGATCTCTATTATCTGTGGCCTGCATGGTTATCACGAGAGTTTCCGGGCCGATGACATCCTTAATCAATGCGAGAAATCCCTCAACATCAGCAACGGCCCGACTGGTAATGCAGGTGAAATCCTGACCATGCAGACCAGCCTGTTCAAGGCGGCCGACAATGACCTGTACATTTGACAACTTCAGTGTTCGTATGATGTGACGAAGAAAGCTCACCCGTTTCTGCCGGGGTTCGACCAGGGTAACTACCAGCTCCGGCATGACGGCAGCCAGCACCAGGCCTGGAAAACCGGCCCCGGTGCCCACGTCAAGCAGAGTTGGTGCGCTGAAGTCCAGTTCGGCAAGACAGGGCAGCAGAGTCAGGGAGTCGAGAAAATGTTTTTCAATGATCTCGTTTGGCGGGGTATTGCGGGCAATCAGGTTGATCCGTTTGTTCCATTTCTGCAGCTCACGGCAGTACAGAAGCAGATTATCCTCCGTATCACTTGAAAATTCAATTCCGAGCGCAGCTAATCCACGAGTCAGCAGCTTTTTATCACACACAGTATGTTATTTGTTCACCCGTACGGCAACCGAGTTGGCATGGGCGCTCAACCCTTCCAGTCCGGCCAGGCGCTGAATATGATCGGCATCGGCAAACAGGGCCTCACGGGAATAGGAGATAATGGAACTCTTTTTAACAAAAGTCTCCACGCCAAGGGCGGATGAAATCCGGGCCGTGCCCATGGTGGGCAGGACATGGTTGGGACCGGCTACATAATCGCCTGCCGCCTCGGGCGTATGGTGACCGAGAAAAATAGCCCCGGCATGGTTAATTTTGGGCAGCCACTGCCAGGGCTCTTCAACCTGCAGTTCCAGATGTTCAATGGCGATCTCATTGGCCAGCTCAATACCCTGTTCTACACCCTCCACCAGAAGAATCAGCCCTCTTTGATCAAGGGAGGTTCGGGCGATATCCTCGCGACTCAACTCAGGCAGCTGCTGTTCAAGTGCGGCTGTGACCTGATCTGCCATGCTCTGCTGCGTGGTAATAAGTATTGCCAGGGCCAGCGGATCATGCTCGGCCTGAGCCAGCATGTCGGCGGCAATATAGGCGGGATGAGCTGTTGCATCGGCCACAATCAAGACTTCACTGGGACCGGCAATCATATCAATGCGCACCCGGCCCATGACCTGCCGTTTTGCCTCAGTGACAAACTGGTTGCCCGGGCCGACAATAACATCCACCGGATCAATGGACTGGGTACCAAAGGCAAGCGCGGCCACAGCCCAGGCTGAACCAGCCTTATATACCTCGGTTATGCCGGTTTCCCGGGCCGCCATAAGCAGGGCCGGATTGATCCTGCCCTCGTTATCGGGCGGGGTCATCATTACTCGCCGCCTGACCCCGGCAATGGCCGCCGGGATACCGTTCATCAGCACTGAAGACACCAACGGCGTTGAACCGCCCTGCCCACCCGGCACGTATAATCCGGCGGAATCCACGGGCCGTACCAGACGGCCGGTGACCGTACCGTCATCACGGGTAATAAACCAGGAGTCTTCCAGCTCACGCTCATGAAATGTCCGAATACGACCGGCGGCAAAGCGAAGGGTTTCCATAAACTCTGCGTCAATTTCCTCTGCAGCTCGGGCAAATTCCTGCTCGGTTACCCGCAGATGTTCTTTCTCCATTTGCGGTGCATCAAATTTACGTGTATATTCCACCACAGCTTCGTCACCGCGCAAGCGAACCTGATCCAGGATATCAGTAACGGTTTGGCGGCAGTTTGAGTCGGCCAGTACAAAACGATCACGCAGACCGGCCATGGCCTCTTTACCCTGCGCAGTTGCATACTTTTCAACGCGTATAGTCATGTTCACACCATGTTCAATAAAAGATGTTCTGGAGAGAGAAACCGATAAACGGCTCTTTTTACTATTACCTCCTCTACCATACAATACAATATGATGAAACCAATTCTCTTGCTCACCCTGACCTGTCTCTGCATATTGCCGCCTTCCCTCGCTGCCGGAGCAGAGCAGACCGGCCGCTGTCACTGTTTTCGCAACCGTGACTATAACCCGTCCGATAAATTTTCCGCTGATGATTATCTGCTGGCCACCAGCTTTAACTCCCTGATTGCAGCAACGCTCGGGGTGTCAAAACGACAGATTGTAATGATGAAGATGAAAGGCGGTATCGACCCGGATGAGCTACTCATCGCCCTCTATATTGCTCATGCAGTTGGAAGTAACGTTGACCTGCTGCTCTCTGTCCGCGACAACGGAGGCAGTTGGCAGAGTATCGTGACCACACCTGCCATAAAGAAAAATGCCAATGCTGATCCGATACTTACCGCGCTTGCAGGCGGTGCTGCAAGTAAAGAAATCAGCAGCCGGATAGCCGACACGATAATTCAAGCGCATTATAAGACATCAACAGACACCCTCCTGAAACTGCACAAGCAGGAATTCAGCGATAAGGAAATCGGCCTGATCATTGCCCTGCATACCCAAAAAAATATACCTGTTGAACAACTTGCCGCCATGGCCAGGCAGAAAAAAATGAGCTGGAGTGAAATAGCCCACAGCCTGGATCTGGCGCCGTCACGTGTGGGTAAAAACATCCTGAACAGTCAGCAAGCTGTTCCCTGATGGATGCTCCGACACTGCGCTTCTCTTAAATCATCAACTACTATTGTTAAATTTTCCAGCCAGACGGAGCTGAACTTGACGTATCCCCCCCTTAACAGATAAATTCGACGTCATTTTTACAGCTGCATAACTGAAATATTTCCCGATATATCACTACTCATGCATTCATGAACACTCTAAAACCAAGTTCCTCTCTACCTGCACTCGTAGTGTTCATATCAATTCCGTTATTCTTTGGGATCGGTCAAGAAATAGTCGTTTTCCCCGGCCTGCACGACGATTACTATTTTATACATCGTGCTCTTTCTCTGAAGATGAACGGCAATTACCTTGCTCCAATCAAAGAGCTGCTGTACCCGCTGTTTATCCGGGTCTCGTGGCTGTATGGCCTGGGACTTCGTAACTTTGAGGTTATCTGTTACGGAATATCACTTTTTTACCTCTGGAAACAAATTACCGCCCTGACCAACAGACATCTGGTCGGTTGGCTGACCGTACTTCCTCTGACCCTTTTCAGCAGCCAGCATACGGTATTCAACCATGCAACCTATGATGCACTGCAGCTTATTTTACTGCCGCTCTGTTTTGCAACTGCAATCAATCTGTATATTAAAAAAGCAAACCGGTCTTCACTGCTTTTAGCCGGGATAACGGTCGGCCTCCTGATTCTGAATCGACCTGAGGGAATTTTATTTCTCCTGCCACCGCTCACTGCTCTTGCAGCTCTGTGGGTTACAGAAAAGCACGACAAACATTTTTTTCGTTCCCTGCTGCCGCTTATCCCTCGGGCAATGCTGCTTCTGATTCTTGCCCTGCTGAGCCAGCAAATTGCCTGCGCTGTAAACTGGCAGAATTTTGGTTTCTGGGCACCAACACTCATTAAGGCTGATAATTTTCAACGATGTCTCAAAAACCTGATGGCCATTAAACCCGCCGATGACCTGAGACTTCATTATATCACCGTTCCCAAGACATCCCTCGAAAAAGCCTACCAGATCAGCCCATCGCTGCGGAAGGCAAAACCTCTGCTGGATCAACAACTCGACGGCTATGGCTGGAGCGGCTTTGCCCCATATCAATACCGTGCCATAGACGGCAGTGTTTCCGGCGGCCATTTTCAATGGGCACTGCTTGACACAGCATGGTATGTTGTCGGCTCAGATATAAAGGCAATGCTGGTATATTTCGGCACTGTCGCCGATGAACTTGATGCCGGATTTGCCAGTGGGACAATCCAACGACGAAACGTACTTACAACGGCTCTTGGCCCGGAATTCTCGTTTTTTGACCGCGGATTCTGGCAATCCCTGGTAAAAATCAGTCAACTCACCTTCAATTTCGGGCCACCGGATCTCCCCTCGATATCAGTAACCGGACATTACCCGGTAATTGATTCCCTGTTTGACATAGTTACACTGCGACGAACAGGGTTTCTGGATTCGATCCAATGGCAGGTCACAGGCTGGGTTATACATCCCGACAAGGGGATTCCTGACTCCATATCCCTTGATCAAACAGCATTAAAGAACGACATCACGCTCAAAGTCATGGAACGTCCCGGCGTATTAAAAGCCATGCCTGACATACAACACAACAGCAGCAAACCAGCCATGTGCGGAATATTTATTAAATCTCCAGGCCCCGTGGACGGTAATCTGCAAATGTTCTACGACGACCAAACAGTGCTGCTGCCGCTGAAAGACCTGCGAATGCTTGAGTCAGGACAGTTCCTGGATCTGCCGGGAATTCACCTGCAGGTTGACTACTCTTTCATTACTCCAGCACACTGGGTTGTCCCCTTTACTACCCTGATAACCAAAATTATTTTCTATACCTTCAGAGGGATAATCTGTACTGCATTCATTTTTTCAGCAAGTATTTTCATCCTGAGAAAATCTAAAACATTACAGGCAGTGGATTTATCCCCGATTTTTTTCCTTACAGCTCTAACGGCATCCGTTATTATCCCCCGGTTGCTCTTGTTTGCTGCAATAGATTCAAACATGTACCTTGGTACTGAAGTACGCTACATGGCACCGGGATTATTTGCGGTCTGGTTATATGCCGCATTCACCGTATCGTACCTGCTTACCCAACTGATCTGGATACGACATATAAAAGATAATGAAATTACTTGATAAAATACTAAGGGACTGGCGGATACGGGCTGCACTGCAATCTCTGCCATACCCCCTGAAAAATGTGCTGGACGTGGGTTGCGGCGATGGCTATCTGCTGAGAAAAATCCCCGGAGCAGGGGTGCAGAAATACGGTATAGACCCAAGGCTGCCGCAAAATCTGAACCAACAACAGGAGAGACACCTGTATAAGGGATTTTTCCCGGCTGATATTGACGAGATGAACCTGGACAGAGAATATGATGCCATCTTTGCCCTGGCCGCACTTGAGCATTTTTCAGACACGGACCTGCAGCAGTTTGCCGAGCGCAGTGCTTCCCTGCTCACCCCGCATGGCCGTCTGATTATTACCGTACCCCACCCCCTTGTTGATCATATCCTGGAATTTCTCATGACCATCAAACTGGTGCAGGCTGAGACACTGGACGAGCATCACGGCTTTGATCCCAAGAATATCCCGACAATATTTCAGGGTCCGCTTCGCCTGGTTAAACATAAAAAATTCCAGCTCGGCTTAAATAATGTTTTTGTTTTTGAAAAGAACCCCGAACACAGTTAAGGTAGAGTATGTATAGTCGGCATTTTTTATAATGCCTGCCCCGTCTGCACAATTACCGAAAATTACCGAAATCAGCCAAGCCAAGATATGTCAAACCCTTCAGAAACGCAGGAGTCGGAAAACCTGGCCGTCCGTGCCCACCGTAAGATTATCATGGGCAGGCGAGTCAGCCGAATTGCTGAGAACATTGCAGACCTGCTGCCGGCTGATGTTACAACAGTGCTCGATGTCGGCGCTGGTACCGGAGAAATTGCACTGGCCGTGCTGCGCCATAAACCAGCCCTGGACATTACCGGGGCAGACGTCTATATCAGGCCGAAAACCTTTATCCCGGTCAAGGAATACGACGGCAAAAAACTCCCCTTTGGTGATAACAGCTTTGATGCGGTCATGACGGTTGATGTACTGCATCATTGCGACGCCCCGGTGGCCACCCTGGCTGAATGTGCGCGGGTGGCGAAACAATGGGTTATTATCAAAGACCACGTTTCCAACAACAGCTGGGATGAAACCAGGCTCCGGTTTATGGACTGGGTGGGCAACCGGGCGCACGGGGTTGTGCTGCCCTACAACTATCTCTCTCTGGAGCAATGGCAGCAGGCCTTTGCTCAAACCGGGCTGACGGAAATACAGCAGGTTCCACGGCTCGGCCTCTACCCCCAGCCGGCAGAGCTCCTCTTCGGTGGCGGTCTACACTGCCTCTACCTCCTCAAAACAAGCGAGAACAGTTCATGCCAACCCTACAGTTGACCATCCTGATGCCCTGTCTGAATGAGGCAGAGACCCTGGCCATCTGCATTGGCAAGGCAAACGACTGGATTGCCTCTGCAGACATCAGCGCAGAGGTACTTATTGCAGACAACGGCAGTACCGACGGTTCGCAAAAAATTGCCGAATCTCTGGGTGCCCGGGTAGTGGACGTTGTACCGCGCGGGTATGGATCTGCTCTCTACCATGGCTGCGTTGCGGCCGCAGGCCAGTGGATCATCATGGCCGACTCGGATGACTCCTATGATTTCAGCCGCCTTGATCCCTTTGTTGAAAAACTGGGTGAGGGCTATGACCTGGTGATGGGAAACCGGTTTCGCGGGGGCATTGAGCCCGGAGCAATGCCCTGGAAAAATAAATATATCGGCAACCCGATACTGACCCTGATCGGCCGGGTACTGTTTCGCTGTCCGGCCAAAGACTTTCACTGCGGCCTGCGCGGCTTTACCAAGGATGCCTTTGAGCGCATGGACCTGCGCACCACGGGCATGGAGTTTGCCTCGGAAATGGTGATCAAGGCCACCCTATTCAAGATGCGCATTGCCGAGGTGCCGACAACGCTGAGTAAAGACGGCCGCACCAGGCCGCCCCATCTCCTGCCCTGGCGTGACGGCTGGCGGCATCTGCGCTTCATGCTGCTGTTCAGCCCGCGCTGGCTGTTTATGATTCCCGGCCTGATTCTCTCCTGTATAAGCCTTATCACCTACGCGCTGATTCTCAACGGCCCGATTCGGATGGGTGCTGTTACCTTTGATGTCCACACCCTGTTCTTTGCCGGCACCGGCATCGTGCTGGGTTATCTCTCACTCTGCTTCGGCACCATTATCCGGATTTTCGGTATGCGGGAACGGCTGCTGCCCGAACATAACGCCCTGGAGCGACTCCGTTCATCTCCAGCCCTTGAGGTGGGTGGCGGAGCCGGAATCCTGCTCATCCTTGCAGGTCTTGTGCTGGCAATTCTGGCCCTGGGCAACTGGGGGGCAACCGGGTTTGGCCCCCTGCAGGCCGGAGGGCTGCTACGGCAGG